>JAILGR010000133.1 GCA_024696565.1 Acholeplasmatales bacterium
GCAATAGTGTTAAAAATCCAATAAATTGCTTTATCTTTAGATAAATAATTACTAATTTATATTATGAAAGGGTTTTATTAAAGCTTTTTTGGTCTAAAAATGTATGGTTTACTTGACACTTTTGCTTTTTTTTATATAATAAGATTAGTTGGTTTTTATTAACAACTTAAAAAACATTTGAGGAGATAAAACAATTATGGAAGAAATTAAGCAACAATTAAAGGATTTCATCGTATCTGAACTTGGTGTTGATGCTGATGAATTACAATTCGATACTCCATTATTTGGTGAAGGTATCGGTCTTGATTCAATTGATTCTATCGAAATCATCTCTTTCGTTGATGAAGCTTTCGGTGTTTCTATGAATGGTGTTGATAAAGCAAATTTCCTTTCAATTGATACTATTGCAGCATACGTTGCTGATCATCAGTAAGAAAGATTTTGGCATCCCTTTTTAAAGGGGTGCTAATTATTTGCTTTATTGTGTAAAGTCTGCTTTACTTTGGAGGATAAAAAAATGACAGATAATAAAAATCGTTGTGTTATTACTGGTTTGGGTGTAATAAACGCAATTGGAAATAATGTAGAAGAATCTTGGAACAATGCCTTAAAGGGTGTTTCAGGAATTAAAAATACAAATACAGTAGATACTAAAGATTGTTATGCAACTTTAGCTGCTGAAGTAAATTATAAGGAATTAGATTCAATTCCTAATACTGAAAAGATGGATAGAGTTTCTAAGCTATGTATTAAAGCTACTTTAGAAGCATTAGAAGATGCAAAATTAAAGGATTTTTCAGGTAGTGAAAGAGTATCAGTTATTATGGGTAGCTGCGTTGGTGGAGCTGTTTCTATTGATCATTACTATAGAACAGATAAAAATAAAGATGACGTTTTAAAAATGCCTATTTCTGCAGTAGCAGCTAACGTTGCACATTATGTTCATGCTGGTGGTGTTGTAACAAATATTGGTAATGCATGTGCTGCTGGTACAATTTCTATTGCATATGCTTGTGATTTAATTCGTGCTGGTAAGGCTGATGTTGTTATTGCAGGTGGTGCTGATGCATTTGCATCTGTTCCATATGCGGGCTTCTTAGCATTACATGCCCTAGATTCAAATCCATGTAGTCCATTCAATCATTGTAGTGGTATTACACTTGGCGAAGGATCTGGTGCTGTTATTGTTGAATCATATGAACATGCTAAAGCTAGAGGTGCTAAGGCATATTGTGAAGTATTAGGTTCTGGTGTATCATCAGATGCTCACCATATCACTGCTCCAAGAGAAGATGGTGAAGGTCAAATGAATGCTATTAACTGGGCAATCAATACTTCAGGTGTTAAAAAGAATGAAATTGGTTATATCAATGCCCATGGTACTGGTACAGCTAAAAATGATAATGCTGAATTCTTATCACTTCATACAGTATTTGATGGTGAAAATGATAATTTATCAGTTTCATCTACAAAAGCAATGGTTGGTCACTGTTTAGGTGCTGCTGGTGCTATTGAAGCTGTATTCTCTATTAAAGCTTTAACTGAAAATAAGGTTCCTGCAACACTTGGTTATAGTGATGAGGACTTAGTTACATTAAAGGATAAAGCTGGTAAGATTGACTTTATTCCTAATAATAGTCATGATAAGAACTTAGATACAGTTATGTCTAACTCTTTCGCTTTTGGTGGAAATAATGCATCAATTATTTTCTCTAAAAAGGAAGGCGATGTTAATACTAAAAATGATTGTGGCAAGGTATATGTTACTGGTTTAGGTATGGTAACTCCACTTGCTAGTGGCAAAGCAAATTATGTTAATGCAATTAATAATGGCGTATCAATTGATAATGAAAATCCAAGATCAAATGCCTCAGTAGAAGATTATGTAGAATTTGGTTTAAAGCCATTATATAGAAAACATGATAATTTATCTCATTTACAAGTAGTATCTGGTATGCAAGCATTAAAGGATGCAAATATTACAGTAACTGATGATAATGCTACTGACATTGGTATTGTAGTAGGTTCATCTGAAGGTGCTTTAGGTACTTGCTTAGAGTTTACAGAAAATATTGTAGAGAAGGGCTGTGCTAATGGTTCAGCATTTAAATTCCCTAACACTGTATATAATGCTGCGGGTGGATATTTATCAATTTGTTCAGGAATTAAAGGTTATAATGTAACAGTTACTAATGGTAATCAATCTGGTTTACAATCAGTAGCTTATGCTACAAACATTATTCGTCAAGGAAAAGAAAATTATGTTTTAGCAACTGGTACTGATGAAAATATTGATTATATTAAAGAAGTATTTACAAAGCTTGATTATGTTGCAGATGAAGTTGTTAAGCCATTTGCAGGTAGTGATAAATTTACATTATCTGATGGTTCTATTACAGTTGTATTAGAAAATGATAAAAATGCTAAGGCTAGAGGTGCTAAAAAATATGCTGAGGTATTAGGATATGGTATGGCAACTAAGGCAGTTGAATATGGTAAATTATCTGGTACTAATGACGCTTTAAAGAAAGCAATTGAATTAGCACTTGAAGATGCAAATTTAACTTTAGCTGATATTGATACAGTTTCAGGATTTGCTTGTGGTATGAACAAAGTAGATACAATTGAATTAGATGTATTGAATGATTTATTTGGTGATAACTTATCTAATATTAATTTATTAGAAGTTAAAGATCATGTTGGTGAAGCAAGAGCAGCTGCAGCAAGCTTAAGCTTAGCTCATGCATCACTTATGTTAGCTGGAGAAATTGAATCTGATAACGGATATAAATTTACAAATGGTAGTGTTCAACAAGCTAAAGTTTTAGCTAAGGATATGAAAAATGTATTATGTATCTCTTATGCAATTGGTGGTACATATACTGCAGTAATTATTACAAAGTAAAAGGAGAATTATATGGTCGCAATAGTAACAGGGGCTTCCCGTGGAATTGGTAAGGCATGTGCCTTAAGACTTGCTAAAGATGGATATACCGTAGTAATTAACTACGCTTCAAATGAAGCTAAGGCACAAGAGGTTTTAGCTGAAGTTAGAGCTTTAGGTTCTGATGGTATGATTTATAAAGCTGATGTTTCTAAAAAGGCAGAGGCTAACCAAATGGTTAAAGATGTAGCTAAAGCATATGGCTCTATTGATGTTTTAGTTAATAATGCTGGTATCGTTAGAGATGAATTATTATTAACTTTAACTGAGGAAAATCTAGATAAGTGTTTTGATTTAAATGTTAAGGGTTATTTCTATATGGCTCAAGCATGTGCACTTAAGATGTTCCGTAAGAAAAAAGGTGTAATTATTAATATGTCTTCAGTTTCTGGTTCATTCTCATTACCAGGACAAAGTGTTTATGGTGCAACTAAAGGTGCTATTAACACTATGACTAAGACATTAGCTAAGGAATTAGCTCCATATGGTATTAGAGTAAATGCTTGTGCTCCAGGCTTTATTGAAACTGAAATGCTAGAGGCTATTCCACAAGAAAAGAAAGAAGAGTACTTAAGAGTTATTCCTCAACATAAGTTAGGAACTACTGCTGATATTGCTGCTGTTGTATCATTCCTTGCTTCTGATGAATCAAAATATATGACAGGTCAAATTCTTACAATTGACGGAGGATTGTCACTATGATTTTAATTAATGAGATTAATGAAAGAATTAAACAACGTCCACCATTTCAAATGATTGATCGTGTTGTTGAAATTGAACCAAATGTTAGTGCTACAGGTATTAAGTGTGTATCAGTTAATGAACCATACTTTGTTGGTCATTTCCCTGGTTCACCAATTATGCCAGGTGTATTAATTATTGAATCATGTGCTCAATTATGTTCATTAGTATTTGAAGCAGATGGCACTGATACAGATAATATTTATGTATTATTAAAGGTTGATGGCTTTAAGTTTGTTAAGGCTGTTATACCTGGAGATGTTTTAAATGTTTGTGTAACAAAGACTAAAACATTAGGACCTATTACTACCTTTGATTGTAAGGTATTAGTAGATGGAAATATTTATTCTAAGGGTACTTTAGCATTTACTAAAGTAGGTAAGGATACAATTTATACTAGATAAAAGGGTGATTTTATGTGGGGTAATAATAGACGCAAGAAAGTTCTTGTGTTGAATGGAAGTCCAAAACAAAATAAAAGCTCAACCATGGTTATTACCAATGCTTTCTTACAAGGTATGAAAGAATATGAGGATTGTGACATTGAAGTTATCAATGTCCAATCCTTACATATTATCCCATGTACAGGATGCTTATCTTGTTGGGGTCATACTGAAGGTGATTGTGTAATTAAAAATGATGATGTATTAAAGGTTAAAGAAAAAATATTAGATTCAGATATTATTATCGAATCTTTCCCATTATTTTTCTTTGGAATGCCTGGTGTATTAAAGCTATTAACTGATAGATTATTATCAATGATGTTAACATATAGAGGGCATAAACCACCAGAGGATGGTTCATCATTCCATGGACTTAGATATATGGATACTAATAAGAGATTTATTTTAATATCTACTTGTGCTTACACAGAAGTAGATAAGGTTTATGATTCTGTAATATCTGAGTTTGATTATATTTGTGGTAAGGAT
Source organism: Acholeplasmatales bacterium (assembly GCA_024696565.1). Lineage (GTDB taxonomy): Bacteria > Bacillota_I > Bacilli_A > Acholeplasmatales > Anaeroplasmataceae > Anaeroplasma. The sequence continues at coordinate 4,618 of JAILGR010000133.1, forward strand.
AGTTATTTTAAAATATTTGTACCCCAAGTAAAGACTTTAGTAGATATAAAAAATGAAAATAAGTTAAACCGCTTCTTAACTAAATATATAGAAGCTGGTAAGACTTTTATGGAAATAGGATATTTAGATAAGGATCAACAAGCCTCTTTATCTAAGCCTCCTTTTTCAGAAGGCGCATATAAAATATTCTTAGATCAATTTTGGCAGGAGGAAAAAACACGATGAAATGTAGCTTTGAAGATATTAAAAAATTAATAATTGAGTCTGCAAATGTCGATAAAGAGATTCTTCCAAACTCTATTTTAAAAACAGATTTAGGAATTGATAGTATTTATGCGGTAGAGATGATTTTAGCTCTAGAGGAAAAATTTGGTATTCAAATCGAATTAGATGAAATGGATACTATGATGATGGTAAGTCAAGTAGTAGATGTAGTAAACAGAAAGCTAGGTGAAAAGTAATGAACTTTGAAAACATTAAAAAGCTTATGGAAATGTTAGAAAATTCTAATTTATCTTATTTAGAAGTTGAAGAAGATGGCGTTAGAATTTGTTTAGATAAAAATGGTGGTGTAAGAACTAATAATACAAGCACTACTAAAAATGAGATTAAAGAAGATAGTAAAAAAGAAAATGAAGTTATAGCAACAGGTAAGGAAATTACATCTCCACTTGTAGGTACTTTCCATGCTGCACCTTACAAGGATGCAAAACCTTTTGTATCCTTAGGTGATAAGGTAAAGAAAGGACAAAAGCTTTGTATCGTTGAGGCTATGAAGGTTATGAATGAGATTACATCACCATATGATGGTGTTATAGTTGATATTTGTGCAAAAGAAAATGATGTAGTTGAATTTGGTAAAAAGCTTTTTGTAATTGGTGAATAATATGTTTAAAAAGATATTAATCGCTAACCGTGGAGAGATTGCTGTAAGAATCATTAGAGCTTGTAAAGAGCTTGGTATTCAAACTGTAGCTGTTTATTCTAAAGCTGATGAATCAGCTATTCATAAAGAATTAGCAACAGAAGCCATTTGTATAGGTGATGCAAATCCTAAAGATTCTTATTTAAATATTGAAAATATAATTACTGCAGCTTGTCTATCTGGGTGTGATGCTATTCACCCAGGCTTTGGTTTTTTATCAGAAAATCCACAGTTTGCTAGAATGGTAGAAAAGTGCGGTTTAACATTTATTGGACCAAACCCAGGTGTTATGGAGAAGATGGGTAATAAAAATGAAGCTATTCAGTCAATGATTGAAGCTGGAGTGCCAGTTGTACCTGGTTCTCATAAGGCTGTTAATTTAGAAGAAGGTTTAGCTTGTGCTAAGGAAATTGGCTTTCCAGTATTAATTAAAGCTTCAGCCGGTGGTGGTGGCAAAGGTATTAGAATTGTTGATTCTGAAGAAGACTTTAAAGATTTATTTAATGAAGCTAAAGAAGAAGCATTAAAATTCTTTGCTAATGATGAAGTTTATGTTGAAAAGTTTGTTAAAAACCCTAAGCATATTGAAGTACAACTAATGTGTGATAAGCATGGTAATGCTATTCATTTATTTGAAAGAAATTGTAGTTTACAAAGAAGAAATCAAAAAATGATTGAAGAAGCTCCATGTATTTCTATTAGCCAAAATTTAAAGAATAAATTATATTCTTCAGCAATTAAGGCTTGTAAATTCATTGGTTATGATTCTGTTGGTACTATTGAATTTTTAGTAGATGATTCAGAAAACTATTATTTTATTGAAATGAACACTAGAATTCAAGTTGAACACTGTGTAACAGAAGCTGTTACTAATGTTGATATTGTTAAGAATATGATTAAGATTGCTTATGGCTTACCTTTACCATTTAAGCAAGAAGATATTAAATTATATGGTTATGCAATGGAGTGTAGAATTAATGCCGAAGACCCTAAGAATGGCTTTTGTCCAAATCCTGGTAAGATTAAATTCATTAATACACCAGGTGGTATGGGCGTAAGAATTGATTCTGCAGTATATCCTGGATATACTATTTCTCCATATTATGATTCAATGATTTTAAAGGTTATTTGTTTTGCTAAAACTAGACTTGAATGTATTAGAAAGATGCGTCAAGCTCTAGAAGAATTAATAATTGATGGTATTAAAACTACTGTTGAATTTGATTATGTACTAATTCATCATCCAACCTTTATTTTAGGACATTATGATACTTCATTTATTGAAAGCTTTATAGGAGAATTAAAGGAAAATGGAAAACTCATTCAATAAAAGAAAACAAGAAATACTTGAATTTAATAATGCAATGGAAGAGTTGAATCTAAGAAAAAGATATGAAACAACTATTCCTAAAGAAATTCCTGATGATTTAATTGTTAAATGTCCTTCATGTCAAAAATTCATTTTAAAGGACAATTATATCTTAGAACATAAGGTATGCCCTTATTGTAATTATCATGGTAGATTAACAGCTAGAGAAAGAATTATTGATGTCTTAGATTTAGGATATGAAGAATTATTCTCTAGATTAAAAGAAAAATATACTGATTTCCCTGATTATCAAAATAAGCTTGATAAAGCTAAAAAAGATACTAATTCTGATGAATCAGTAACTTGTGTTCATGGAAAAATTGATGGAATTGAGTGCTGTGTTGGCGTAATGGATTCATTCTTTATGATGGGTTCTATGGGATCTTTATGTGGTGAACGTATAACAAGATTAATTGAATTTGCTGAAAAGAAGGATTTACCATTAATTTTGTTTACAACATCAGGTGGAGCAAGAATGCAAGAAGGTGTAATATCTTTATTTCAAATGGCAAAAACATCAGCTGCCTTATCTAGATTTAAGGAAAAAGGATTATATATTTCAGTATTAACAGATCCAACTACAGGTGGTGTTTCAGCATCTTTTGCGTCACTTGCCGATATTACAATTGCTGAACCTCATGCCTTAATTGGTTTTGCTGGAAAAAGAGTAATTGAAAGAACAATTAAAGAAACATTACCTAAAGAATTCCAAACAGCGGAATTCTTACTTGAAAAAGGTTATATTGATATGATTTGTGATAGAAAGGAGCTTAAGAAGACTTTAGCATTATTGTTAAGACTTCATAATTATAGATAATATGATATTAGAAGAAAATGAAAAAAAGATTAGTCTTCTTGAACAAGAATTATTATCTTTAGATCAAAATGATCCAAAGGCTCCTTTGTTAAAAGATAAATTAAAAGCTTTAAAGGTTGAAACATATTCTAATTTATCTGCTTGGGATAGAGTATTAATTGCTAGATCAGAAAAAAGAATAAAAGCTAAAGCTTTAATTGATAAGCTAATTACAAATTTTGTTGAATTACATGGAGATCAATATTATCAAGAAGATTATTCTATTATTTCAGGTATTGGTTACCTAAAAGATAAACCAGTAACTATCTTAGCTCAGGCTAAGGGTGAAAATTTAAATGATAATTTAAAAAGAAATTTTGGTATGACTTCTCCAGAAGGATTTAGAAAAACATTAAGATTAGCTAAAGAAGCTGAGAAGTTTAAAAGACCAATTATTACTATTGTAGATACTTCAGGTGCTTACCCTGGTAAAGGGGCAGAAGAGCGTGGTCAAGCTAGAGCGATTGCCGAAAACTTATTAGAGTTTTCAAAGCTTAAAACTCCTGTTGTTTGTATAATATTATCAGAAGGTGGTTCTGGTGGAGCTTTAGCACTTTCAGTTTCAGATTATATTTATATGTTTGAAAATGCTATATATTCTGTTTTATCACCAGAAGGATTCTCATCAATATTATTTAAAGATAAGGTTCCTGTTTCAGAAGTATCAGAGGTTATGAAATTAACATCTAAAGATTTATATGAATATGGTATTGCTGATGAAATCATCAAAGAACCTTTAGGTGGTATTAGATATGTTGGCGATGATTTTGCAGCCAATCTATTAGATAAGCTTTATAATAAAATAGAAGAATTAGAAAAACTTAAAGAAGAAGATTTATTAAATAATAGATATAATAAATTCAGAAGAATCGGAAGTGATTTATAATGAAAATTGCCTTTTTGTTTGCCGGTCAAGGTAGTCAATATGTTGGTCAAGGTAAAGATTTTTATGATAATTTAGATTTTGCTAAAGAAGCATATGATAAATATTTAGATATTAAAGAAATTTGTTTTGAAGATAAAAATTCATTAATTAATCAAACTATGTATGCTCAACCAGCTATGTTACTTACAGGTTATGTAATTGCTAAAGCATTAGAGAGTGAAGGAATTAAACCTGAATATACTTGTGGACTATCTTTAGGTGAATATACTGCTTTAGCTTTTAATGATTGTTGGTGTCTTGATGCTAGTATGGATATTATTAGAAATAGAGGAAGCATTATGCAAAATGCCTTACCTTTAGGTACTACTAAGATGGCTGCAGTTATTGGTCTTGATAGAGAAAAAGTTAATGAAGGTATTAAGGTTAAAAGTGGTGTATGTGAAGTTGCTAACTATAACTGTCCTGGACAAATTGTTATTACAGGAGATAATGAAGGTGTTGATTTAGCAATGGAAAATATGAAGTCTTTAGGAGCTTTAAAAGTAGTAGAATTAAATGTTTCTGGAGCTTTCCATTCATCATTTTTAATTGATGCATCTAAAAAGTTAAGATTAGTATTAGATAAATATAGTCCAAATATGCCAAAATATAAGATGGTTTATAATGTATCAGGAAAAGAAGAAAATAGACCTTTAAATGATATATTAGAAGATCAGATTCATTCATCTGTATATTTTGAAGATACTATTAAATACTTATTAGATAATGGTGTTGATACATTTGTTGAAATTGGACCAGGTAAAACATTAAGTGGCTTTGTTAAAAGATGTTCAAGAAAGGTAAATATTTATACAGTAACTGATTATGCTTCATATCTAGATACAGTGAAGGCTTTAAAATGATTACTAAAATAAATTCTGAATTTAAATCAGATTATAGCTTCTATGTTGTAGATACTATTCCATCTACTAATACATATTTAAAGGAAAATAGTGATTTATATCCTAATAAAACTTGTTTAATTGCTTTAGAACAAACAAATGGTAGAGGAAGATATGATAGAGTTTGGAAAAGTGATAATGATATTATCTTTTCTATTTTATTAAAAGAAAATGGTAATTATCAAATAACTGTCCCTTTAGCGGTTTGTTATGGCCTATTAGATTTAGGTTTTAATACCACTATTAAATGGCCAAATGATATTTATTTAAATAATAAGAAGCTAGTTGGTATTTTAATAGAAGATGTATTTAGAGATAAATTCGTATCTAGTGTTATTGGTATTGGCATTAATTTAACAGATAAGCCATCATATCATGCTGTAGGATTAAATACAAATATTTCCAAATATTTAATTATTGATAAGATATTAAATAGATTTGAAGAATTTAATAATATAGAAAAGATAATATCATTATCACTTTTCCAAACTCTATCATATCTTCCTCTACCATTTG
>JAILGR010000179.1 GCA_024696565.1 Acholeplasmatales bacterium
TGTTACTCCATACCATACAGCAGAAGAATTAACTACTTTTACTTTAACTTTATTTTCGTTAATTAGTTCAGATACTACTGTTGGTAGTAAATATTCACAAGTTAATAAATTATCTTTATTTTTATCTAAGAAAGTTTTAAATTTGTCTTCTAAATGCTTCATAATAGATTTATGGAAGCAAAATAAATTCATTGATACTAATGTATTAGATGGAATATTAAATGGTTCTATAGTTTTATCAAGTGGGCTACATAATATTTTAGAATCTTTATTTTCAATATTGGATTCTAATATTGATTTTAATAGATTATCTTTATTAAATTCAAGTACACCACGCTTAACTGAACCATTTTCAGTCATTGTATTTTTTACATAATATGCGATATTAGCATATACATTTTCTTTTAAATTATTCTTTAAGAAAGAAGCGGCTTCAATAAATGATTCTTTACCGTAAAAATCATCAGCATTAATAATAGCAAATGAATCAGATACTAAATCTTTACAAGCTAAAATAGCTTGTCCTGTACCTAAAGGTTTAATTCTTTCTTCTGGAATTTTATATCCTTTTGGAACAAAGGAAAGTTTTTGGAAGGCATATTCTACCTTAATTTTATTCTCGATTCTCTTTCCAACTGTTTCTTTAAAAATTTCTAAATTTTCTTCTTTAATTATAAAAATAACGCGATCAAAGCCAGCTTCAATTGCATCATATATGGAATAGTCAATAATGAAGTTACCAAATTCATCCATTGGTTCAATTTGTTTTAATCCACCAAAACGGCTTCCCATACCGGCGGCTAGAATTACTAAATCCATACCCTTACCTCCAATCTATAACACTATTATATACTAAAAAAATATGTCTGTCAAAAAACGATATTTCGTATATAAATTTCCTTAGTTTTTGATTTTGATTTGATTTTATCAAATAAATATCATATAATAACATTATTATGAATAATAATAGAGGTACAAATTATATGAAAGAGAAAGAAAAGTCTATTACACTTGGCGATATATTTCGTGTCTTGTGGAAGAATATAATTTTATTGGTTAGTGTTACAGCATTTGTTACACTAGTTGGTATTGTTTATACATTCGTTATTGCAAAACCTACTTATACATCTTCAGCATCAGTAATTGTTGCCGTACCAAGTAGTGCATCAATAGATACAATTGATTATTCAAATTCTATTCGTGCAACTGTTACAGTAGCAGATAGTATTACTGAAAATTCAATTTTAGGTCCTGTTGTAAAAAAATATAATGAAGAGATTAAGGATGTTGATGGGGATGGTTTAATTGTTGTTCCTGGTTCAACAGATACTATTAGTGCAAAAAATAGAAGTCAAATTGATTATGATACATTAGCTTCTATGGTTAGTGTAAATTATACAACAAACGCATTTAAGATTACTATTACAATATCTAGTAAGAATAAAGAATTAGCTCAATATTTTGCTGCAGCTATTCAAGAAGCTGTAATTAGTGAGGCTGTTTTAATTAAGGCTGATGGGCAAAAAGGTGTATTTTTCTTTGCTGCAGATTCAGTTACAGCATCTTCAAAGGCAGAGCTTGGTGAATATGCAAAGCCTAATAAGAAATTATATTTAATTATTGCTTTCTTAGGTGGTTTAGTTTTAGGTTGTATTGTAATTTTCGTTAAAGAATTCATGTCTAATAAGTTTAAAACAAAAGAAGAAATTGAAGTATTCTTTGACGATAAGGTTATTGGTCTATTCCCTGATCGTAAAGAGAAGAATAATAAAGAATCTAATAAAGATGTAGAATTACTTCCTGTTAATATTAGAAATATGGAGCCATATAATAAGCTTTTATCCAATATTAAATATTCAAATGTAGAAAATCCTATTAAGGTTATTGAAATTACATCTACTATTCCTGATGAATTAAAATCTACTACTGCCGCTAATTTAGCACTTTGTATTGCTAACAATAACCAAAAGGTAGTAGTTATTGACTGTGATATTAGAAAATCAGTATTACATAAGACATTTTCTGTAGAAAAAGAAAATGGTATTGTTGAATATAGTACTGGTGAAAAAGAAAAAGATGATATTATTAAGAAATCAGCTTGTGGTGTAGATGTTATTACAGCTGGTAAAGATGTAATTAATCCAGTTGCTATTTTAGAATCTAGTCGTGTTAAGTCTTTAATTAAAGAATTAAGAGAGGTATATGATTATATTATTTTAGATGCACCTCCTACATTAGCATGTTCAGATCCACAAATTATTTCTACATATTCTGATGGTGTTATTTATACAATAGCTCTAAATCAAAGTAAGAAAAAAGATATTATTGATTCAATTAATAATTTAAAGAATGTTGAAGCAAATGTAATTGGTATTTCTATTACAAAAGCAACAGCTTCAAAAAAAGATTCTTATTACTATTATAATAATGATTAAGAAAAAGCCCTATTTTAGGGCTTTTTTAGGAGGTT
>JAILGR010000189.1 GCA_024696565.1 Acholeplasmatales bacterium
TAATTGAAAATAAGGATGTTAATAATAAATCAGATTATCAAATAGTAGAATTAATAAATACTAATTTGATGGCAAATTTAACTTATGCTTATAAGGCTGATAATCATACTCCAGAAGATCAACCTTGGGCACATTCAATAGTTGGCTTATATTTATACAATAAAGGTGTATGTGAGTGCTATGCTAAGAATTTTAAATTATATTGTGATTTATTAAAGGTTGATTCAATGTTTGTTGTTGGAATTGGTAATGGTGGAGCACATGCATGGAATACCACTAAAATTAATGATAATTGGTATGGTATAGATGTTACTTGGAATGATACAACAGGTAATAGATATTTCTTACTTGGTCAATCATTTAATACATCTCATTTTATTAATTCTAATGTGTATGGTTCTGATTATCAGGTTGCTGTTCCAGCGCTTGCAGAAAATGATTATAGTTCTAATTAGAAGCTCAAATGAAGAGCTTCTTTTTTATAAAAATAGGAAAAATAAAAAGACTTGATTTTAAAATCAAGCCTTTATTTTTTTACTTTTGATCTGGTCTAACCCAAATTGAATGATTAGCAACATCTACCCATGTGCCATATAATTTATTATCTTCACCATAATTTGTAACTTGGTTAACATAATTTTGACGTTGTAATTCAATCTTTCTAGTGATTGTAGCATCGGTAGAAGTAATATTTAATTCATCTAATAATACTAAGTTTTGGAAATTAGCTGAATTATACATTGAAATTACAGAGCTAAATAATGTCTTTAACATTGTATTAATATCAGAATCTAAAGAAGTATCTGTATTATTCTTCGATTCAATATAATAAATTAATAATTGGTTTAATGTAGCAGCATTTGCAGAAGATTCATTATATGAATTTGTTGTAATATAGATATTATTATCGCTATTATCAGAATCTTCATATACTAATAATTCAATTGCAGATTGATATCCGTTTGGATCTTCTGTAGCATTATAAATTAATGAATCAGCACCACTGTACTTAGTCATAACGATTAAATGATAACCATATTCAGTAGCACATAAAGAATCATAAGTAATCTTTGCCTTATCTTCAGCAGTAGCTAATATACCATCAGTTGGAGTGAAGAATACACCATTAGTTGAATCCCAATTTTCATTTGACTCAACATCTGTTTCAACAGCTTTAGCATACATATCCTTTACATATTTTTGGAAAGGCTTAACATAATTTGAAACTGTTTCTTGTGTAGATTCACCTAAGTCTTCAGCTTTAATGATGAAATGGAAATCAGATTTATAATCATCCCATGTATCAAGAACACCGTCTCCATTAACATCGCCAGCTCTTAGCTTAGCACCTTTGTTATATTGAGATACGATATAAGTTAAAATCTTATTCTTTGTATTACCTTTGTAATCTTCATTGATAGCTTCAGCATAGATTGCTTGAGCTAAAGCTTGAACAGCAGTTTTTAGATTTTGTTCTTGATCTGGATATTTGCTTAAGAATTCTTCTGGATTATCTGGGCTACCATCACTATTAGTATCAATATAAATTAAGATATGATTGATTGTAATAGAGAAGATATCTTCATATGTAGAATTTCCAGTAGCAAGTAATTTATTCATTACCTTTTCGCAATTTTCACTTGCCTTATAAACTGTCTTTTCAGCAGTTGACTTTTCATCATCCTTAACAGCCCACTCCTTGAAGTAAGATGTTGAACGATATTTAGAAAGTGCAGAAGTAGCATTTAAATTCTTAATAGCTTCATCCTCAGTCTTGTAGCCATAGCTTGCAACTAAGTAGTTTTCTAGACCCATATCGCTTGGATATGTTGAATTACCATTAGACTTGAATGTTGAAACAGCATTCTTAATTGTGTCACTGTTAGAATTCTTTGTATCATCATCTAGTAGATCATCAATATATTTAGCAGCATATGCGTTTTGGAAATAAGTATTAATGATTGAAGTTCCTAATCTTAAAGAAGCTAACTCATAGAAATCTTCAACTGTATAAGTAATATCATTAAC
>JAILGR010000205.1 GCA_024696565.1 Acholeplasmatales bacterium
ATTAATGAAATTAAATAAAGAATTAGGCATTACTATTATCATGATATCTCATGATTTAGATATTGATAAAATGTTAGGAAATAAATTATTAAGAATATATGATAATGGTTATGAGTTTATTGATATGGAGGAAGAATAATATGGCTGAATTTTTTCAAATCCTATCAAGAGATTATATGCGAAATGCCTTTATTGTAGGTATAACAATGGCTATATCCTTAGCACTACTTGGAGTATCTTTAGTATTAAAGAAACATTCAATGATTGGTGATGGCTTATCACATGTTGGCTTTGGGGCAGTTGCAGTTGCGGTATGTTTTGGTTTTACACCAATCTATTTTGCCATTCCTATGGTTATATTGGCTTCATTTTTGATTTTGTATTTAGCTAACAAAAGTAAAGTATTTGCCGATAGTGCGATTGCGATATTTTCAACCTTAGCATTGGCTATAGGTTATGCTGCAATAGAACTTGGAGAAGGTATTAATTTTAATTTAGGAAATTATTTATATGGTTCACTTTTAGGTGTTAATTTAGAAGATGTTATTTTAAGTATATGTGTATTTATTGTAGTAGTTTTAGTATTTATATTACTTTACAATAGGATATTTACTGTTACATTTGATGAAACATTTTCTAAATCAACTGGTACTAAAACAACTTTAATGAATATTATAATTTCCGTTTTAACTAGTGTAACTATAGTTGTTGGTATGAAATTAATGGGGGCATTATTAATTACATCTTTAATAATATTCCCAGTCCTATCAGCTAGACAAATAGTTAAAACATTTAAAAAAGTAACTATCTTTAGTGTTATATTTGGGGCTTTATCATTTACTATAGGCTTATTAATTTGTTCTATAGTTATGAATTTGCCAATTGGTTCTAGTATTGTATTTACAAGTTTTATATTATGTATGATATGTTTATTAATCGGTAAAATAATGAAAAAGAAGTGTTAAGTTGAAAAAACTTAGCATTTTTTTATCTTTTTAGGCTTAAATGTTTATTATTTCCGTGTTATAATAAAATAAATAAGGACGGTGAAAAATATGAATTTTGTAATTACAGTTGGTCGTGAATACGGAAGTGGAGGACGCTTCATTGCTAGATTGGTTGCTGAAAAATTAGGAATAGCTTTTTATGATAATGAACTATTAATTGAAGCAGCAAAGGATTCAGGCTTATCACCATCTATTTTTGAATCATATGATGAAAAACAAGATGGCTTTTTAGGCGGTTCTTTAGGTATGTATTCTTATGATATGACATTATCACAAAAAGTATTTTTAGCCCAGTTTGATGCAATTAAAAAAATTGCATCTGAAAAATCTTGTGTTATAGTTGGTAGATGTGCTGATTATGTATTAAGGGATTTCCCTAATGTTGTTAATGTCTTTATTTGTGCTCCTATGGAGGATAAGATAAAAAGAGTTATTGAATATTATGGTGTAAAACCTGAAAAGGCAGCTTCTTATATCGTTAAAAAGGATAAGAAAAGAAGAGGCTATTATAATTTCTATACTGATATGGATTGGGGAAAGGCTTCAAATTATGATTTATGCTTAAATTCAAGAGTTGGTATAGATGAATGTGTGGATGCCATCGTTGGATACACAAAGAGAAGATTTAAATTGGATTAGGGACAATAACCTAATTGATCTGATTATTAATGAGTATTTAGATTTTAAAGATGTTAATTCAGTAGAGGTCGTATCTTCATATGAGAATCGAAGTTTTGTCTTGAATTTAAAGACAAAACTTTTACTTTATGGAGTTAAAAATGTCTATATTAGCTATACTAATGGTCCCATTGAAGAAGAATTTGAAAAAGGATATGAATATTTTTTAAAAGAAAGAATAAGCTTTTATCAAAAATTAATTAATGATAAATTCGTAAGAATTAAAATATTATCACCCTTTTCAATACCTATACCTTTAACAAATAATGTTATTAATTATCAAAAGAGTATCAATAGGTTAAAATTTGTTAGTGATTACTTAATCCAAGCTCAAAGATTGATTATTGTGAAGCCAAATAAACTTTGGGCAAATCAATTAAATATAAGTTTAGATACATTATCTAATATTATTGATGATATGAATAAAGATAATCTAGATTCTAAATTAGACGTTATTAATAGTTTAAAATTAAAGGCTATAAGATTTATATCAAAAGAAGGAACTAATT
>JAILGR010000216.1 GCA_024696565.1 Acholeplasmatales bacterium
TGTCTTAGATGCATCTTTGTAGAAGTCTGCTACTGAATAAGTGAATCCATTGAATGAATAGATTAAATTTTCATTGAAGTCTTCAGCTGTAATTAAATCATATAAATCAGAATAAGAATTATAATATTTAATTTCCATGATAGGATCATAAATCTTTAAATCATCATTCTTATCATCATTATTCTTAATATTATATAATCTTGATTTATATGTTGTAGTAGCATAGCTAGATGCAGAACTTTGAATTGCATTATATTTTGCAATAGTATTATATAGTTTCTTTTCATCATCACTTAAATCATCATATTCTTTTTCTTCAGCACTATTAGAAACATCATAAGTAGAAGAAATATGATATGCTAAATAATACTTATCATTTAGGTTACGAGGTTCCTTTAGGTATTCGTTAGCCTCTAATGTATCAGTAATTAATGTTTGAGCTTGGCTTGTTAAATCACTTAGCTCATTTTTTTCTGGAGTAATAATGAAAGTAAACTCTTCATCATCTAAATCAGTAACACCTTTATATTTATAAGTGTTTTGATATAAGGCAAGATAGAATGCATTTACTTGGTCAGTAGTTAGATTATCATCAGTTAATGAATAACCTAAAGTTGCTTCAACCTTAGCTACAGCATTCATAGCATCAGATCTTGAGTTATACATAGTAACTACAGCCTTATGAGTTGCATAAGTTTTAACTGTAGATTCATAAGTTGATTTTAATGAATCATCTTCAAATAAGTAATATGATGTATTTTTTGTTTTTTCATCATTTTCCTTATCTGCATCATATGGATAGATGTATTCTTGATCAGCAATTTGATATAAATCATTAGCTCCAGCAAGCTTTTCAGCTTGTGATAAGATATAAGTTTTTACTAAATCTTCATGATTTTCAATTAAATCCTTGAAGTTAGTGAAGATGATTAAATCAGTATCATCAGTAGGATATGTAAATGCTAGATTTTCTTTAGTAATAGTAATACCAACTCTAGCTCTTCCTTCAACAAATTTAGTGAAGTAAGTTTCTAATTCTTCGTCTGTATAAGCTTCAATAGCAGAAGCAGAAGAATTAGAGAAGATTAAGCTTGATAAGCTTGTTGTAATAGCATTAACCATTTGCTTACGGATATAAGAATAGTTATTTAATGCCTTAGTATAATCTAATGTAGTTTCATTAAGGTTATATAATGCCTCATTAGTATCTGTTTTAGTTAATGTTAATAAATTTTTAGTTTTTTCAGATACGCTATTAACATCTTCAGTTAATAAAACTTCTTTAACAGCTTCATATTCATTTTTATAAATTTGACCTTTAATAGAAGTTAATACAGTATTATAACCAGAATTTCTTAATCTTGAATAGAATTGAGATAAAGACATACTGAAGTCGTCGCCTTTATCATTAGTTGCTGTAGCAACAACTACATCTTTATTATTATATACGCCTGCGTAAGGAGTCTGGCTATTTCTTGTTGTACCATTACATGAAGCAAGAGTTAATGAAACAAGTGAAACGCTACCTAAAAGTAGTAGGCTTTTAAAACTCTTTTTCATCTTAAGCCGCCTCCTTTAATAAATTCTTGATTGCATCCCACCAAGTAACAGTTTGACCTGCCTCTTCATAATTGAAGATTTCTGATGTTTTTGTTGTATCATTATAAGTTTCAATATAATCGTCAGCAATTCTTTGATACATTTGAATTAGCTTGTCGAATACACCATTGTTACCATTATAGCCAGCCTCAGCAAATGTAATTACATCATAAAGATTTGTTTCACTACTATTTGTTTCTTTAGCTATATAGTTAAGAAGAATAATTCTTTGAGTTTCAGAACCGACAAATCTAGTAACAACAGGTTGTAAGTAAGTTTGTAATGCACTTGCTGTATCTGCTGGAGATAACTTAGATGCACCATTTAATACATAATCTAATAAATATAACTTAATTTGGTTTTCATTTAAGATATCAGTATCATTGTAGATATTTTCAATTACAACTGGATTTTCGTTATATAAAATCACGATATTTTCAAAGATACCTTCTTTGTTATCTTTTCTTTCCCATTTAGCAGAAGAATTAGGAGTACCTGATGTAACTAAGATTAAGTTATAACCATCTGTAGTTTCAACGATTGTTTCATCATCTTCTACGTTAGCTAATGTAACGTTAAGTGGTTCGATATAACAAGTTGGATAAGTATCATTAATGTAATATTGATATGAAGTAGGGTTACCGTTTGAATCTTCACCATATCCTCTAGCATAGTCAAATAGACGTTGCTTTAAGTTGAAGTCGATATCTAATGAAGAATTTGTTGCAGTAAATGTATCAGTCTTAACAATGAAGCCTAAATGTCTATATTTAGCCCAATCTCTTTCAGTAGAGATTTCATTATCTTCATAGTCAACTTTTGCAGTTTGGTTGAATTCAGTAACTAATGATGAAATCTTAGAAGAGTGAGCTTCTGTAGAATCACTTAGTTTTTTATACATATCTTGGATTAATAATTTAGCGACTTCACCAAAAGTAATATCAGCTTTTTGTGATACAAAGTAATCAGTAGCGTCATTATAGTCACTAACTTTGATATCTTTCCATGTAGAAACATCATCTGGTTCGCCATCATCATCTAAGTCTAGGTAAACAATTAATCTTGTACCACCTAAAGAGAAGTAGTTATCATGAGCTAAGTCTGTATACTTTTTCATGAAGTTAATTAATTTATCAGATGAGTAATCAGTTAATAAGAATCCTTGAGCGCTTTGTACACGATAATAATCATCAATGATTTGATCGATATCAGCATTGTGGAAATATAACATTAAGAAATTATATTTACCAATAGAAGAAGGATATCCTGATGATGAATATTGGTCGTTAGCAAATGCTAATAATATATTTGAAATATACTTTTCATAAGTTGCACGATCTTTATTTGTCTTTTCGTAATTTTCAGAAGTCTTTACGATTTGTTTTGCAATTAAGTTAACAGCTGTAGAAGAACCTGATTTAGCATTTAAGTAATCAAATACACCAAATCCTTCATTTTTGCCAGGAATCTTAATTGAATTTTCATCATTATTATCCTGTTTAATATTTAAATTATATGTTTTTCCATCATATTCGATAGTAGCTAATACGTTGCTATTACCGTTGCCACCTACTGTTTTAGAGTAATCACTATGTTCTGTAGAATAAGAGATTTCACAAGCTTCATTATAAATTTGAACTTTTGCATCATCTAATTTTTCAGATAGATAAGAAGAAATCTTAGTAGATGTAATTTCTTCTTCCATAAGCTTTTCTAATAAATCACCCATTAATGTAGGATATGTTTCAGTATCCTTTATTAATTCAATGATATCGTAGCTTGATCTTTCTTCTTCTTTATACCAGTTGGCAAAATTTACTAATGTTTGATCAGTAATTTCTTCGCCATCTTTATAATTTGTATACTCATTAAATTTATAAGCAAGTGTGCTACCTAAAGTAGTTGATTGACCAGCAGTAGAGAAACAAGAATCGCTTGATTCAAGACTTAATGTTTCATACATATAAGTCTTGAATGAATCACCATAGTTATCAGTTAACTCTTTCTTAGAGAAGTAAGTTGCATCTTTATTGTCTTCTAATAATTTTGCTTTAGCTTCTTCTAATAAGTCTTCAACAGTCTTATCACCATCTGGAGAAGAATACTTCTCTAGAATTTCTTTAGTTAGCTTTCTTAAGTTATTTAATTGAGTTACATCTGTAGTAAATGCGAAATTAGAAGATAATTTTTCTTTAAAACCACCATATACGTAGTTATAAATTTGAATATAGATTTCTAAAACAGCATTTGAATCAATAGGAGCACAAATTAGATTACCATCATCATCTCTTGTGTTACCTAAATCACTAGTTTTGAAATCATCATAATATTCAATATAATCTTCATAATGCATTGAGCCATCAACTAAATAATCATAATCAGCGCTCTTGCTATCATAAATATAGTATAGTTTGCCGTTATTAAACTTTAAACCGAAAGCTCTTAATGTTCTTGTAAGTTCATTGTAATCAGCAAAGTTAATTACAACTGCACTAACGTCAAATCCATTAGTGTATTCTGTTTTGAACTTAGTAACATATTGACCTGATGTATAATAACCCCACTGTGTATCATCAGGATCAGTATCATCTTTTTCAGCTTCATCAATGTCAGCCTTTAATTGATCGTAAGCTAATAATTCTTTTGCTAGTAATGGATAATATACTTGGCTTAATTCTTTACCTAGCTTTAAGTATGTGTCATATAAAGCTTCATAGTTTTCATATGATGCATTCTTAATTGCTGTAAGAATAGAAGTATTATCGCTAAAAGAATCTACTAAATAATTGGTATAAATTTCATCTACATATTTAGCTTCTAATAAGTCAATATCAGAATGCTTTAAAGATTTGAAATTATCCCAATAATCATCAATTTCAAAAGTGAAATTGTAGATATCTTGTACTACATAGTCTACAAGTCTCTTTCCATATTTTGTTTTTAACTTTTCAAAAGCCTCTTGGCTATATTCATTTCCCTCACCAAAACCTAATGCTTCTTTATCACTATCAGTTAAATCAGAAGCATTCTTAGTTAATGCAATATCAATGCGGTTGATGAATTTTGTAAGAACAACATTAGTAATTTGTTCCTCTAATACTTCATGAGAGTTCCACTTTAGTTCGTTCCAGATGTCTCCGTATGTTACAGAGAAATCACCAACTGAAGCATAAGTCTCATTGACATTTAGAGTACCTGTGTTATCTGTTGCTCCACGACAAGATGCTAATCCTATTGCTAATGCGCCGGCCATGGTGGCTGTTGCCATTTGGCGCAACTTATTCTTTGTCATAGTCTTAAAACTCCTTCACCATAAAATTAATATAAGTCAAATAATATCATATCATTTTCCAAATTGAAATGCAATTATAAAATCAAATTGTAATTGATATAAATTTCAATTATCACCTTTTAAGGTGAGGCTTGGTGTGGTATAATGCTTTCGACTGAGGTTTTAGTATGAAGTTTAGTGTATTTTCAAGTGGTTCTGAGGG
>JAILGR010000222.1 GCA_024696565.1 Acholeplasmatales bacterium
TAAACTTTCACCCTTATTGATACTAGATACACTTGTGTTTAAATCAACAACGCTAATACCTAAATTCATTAATGCAACTTGAAATGAATAATGTGTTCTAGTTGAATTCTCAAAGAACATAGTTGCAATCTTTTTATCAGGATATTGAATTCTAAAGCCCTTCTTTAGTTTTTCAGCATATTTGATTAACTCAAGTATCTTTTCTTTAGACAAATCCTTTAATGAAATCAAACCTCTCATATTTTCCTCCAAAAAAAATAGTTTTCTAGTCCAAAAAGGATAAGAAAACTATAATCAACATAAAGTATTCGCTAAATATTAACCTGATTCTTGTTAGCCTCTCTGGACTATCTTAAAGTTTACCATAAGTATAATATCACAACTATTACACTTATTCAAGAATAAATCTTATGGTAAACGCTTAATTTTTTAACAATTCTTCTAAAGCATCTAGTAGCTCATTCATCCTAGAAACTACTGCTAAGAATGGCTCTTTAGTAGTAAGATCACAGCCAGCTTCCTTTAGTAATTCAACAGGATAATTAGAACCACCAGCCTTTAGTAAGTTAATATATTTTTCAAAAGCCTGTGGCTTACCATCTTTTACATCCTTATAAATAGATTGGGATGCACTAAATGATGTTGCATATTGGAATACATAAAATGGAGTGTGATAGAAATGAGGAATATAAGCAAATACCATTTCCTTATATCTTTCTTCATTTAAATCAATGTCATAATACTCCTTATATAAATTTTTCATAATATTTGAAAGGCTTGTATCATCAATAGGTTGGCCTTCCTCTAATAGCTTATGAGCTTCATACTCATAAGTTGCAAATAAAGTTTGACGATAGAATGTAGAACAAATATTATCAATAGCTTGTTGTAATAATACAATCTTCTCATCCTTATTTGTTTCAGTCTTCATTAAATAATCTAAGAATCTAGCTTCATTAAAAGTAGATGCTACTTCAGCTACGAAAATAGAATAGCCGGCATTGAAGATAGATTGGTTATCATTTGCATATGTAGTATGAATTGAATGTCCACATTCATGGGCAATAGTAAATGTATCATTTAAATTTCCATTATGATTTAATAAAATAAATGGTCCATTTGAATAAGTACCAGATGAATAAGCACCATTTCTCTTCCCATCTTTAATTTCTACATCTACTCTACCACTACTTAAACAAAACTCTGCTCTCTTTAAGAAATCTGGTCCCATATCCTTTAATGCATCTAAAACTAAAGCTTTAGCTTCATTATAAGAATAATTCTTCTTAGAAGTTCTAAACTTTAAAAATCTATCATATGTTCTAATCTTATCTAATTTAAAATATTTTTTTCTAATTTGATAATATCTTTTAAGTGGAGCAGTATTTTCTCTTGCTGCTGCCATTAATGATAACTAAACATCCATAGGAATATTTTCTCTATCTAATTTAGCTTCTAAACAGCTCTTATAGCCACGTTCTTTAGCATTAGCATATTCCATTTTCATAATACCATTATATATAGCAGCTAAAGTACACTTATGATCAAATAAATATTCATATACAGCTTCAAATACTTTTGTTCTATCATCTGGGTTTTCTAATATACCTAAATAATAAGTAAAGTTAGAAACAGATACATTTAATGTTTTACCATCAGATAAAACTACTTCTTTATCCTTACCATCAACAATAGTTAATTTATCATATAGATTATTATATTCTCTACCAGCATCATTAAAATTAGCCATCATAGCTTCTTCTTTAGCTGATAGAATATGCTTTTGTGTACGGAATAAGCTTTCAAAATAGAAATTTAAATCAGCTAAATCTCCCTTTAAATATGATTTAATCTTATCTAATCCCATACTTAAGAATTCAGGCTCAGCAAAAGCTAACTTTTGGAAAATAGTTGCATATTTTTGAGCTATTCTTGCTAATAATCTAGATTTATCAATATCTTTTTGATTTTGATCATGTCCTAAATGAGCATAAACATATA
>JAILGR010000147.1 GCA_024696565.1 Acholeplasmatales bacterium
ATTGCCAATTTAAAATCTAAAAAGAGTGATTATTTTAAAATAATTGGATTAATATTAAAAAGATTTGATTTAATCTCATTATTTATGCTTCCATTTAATGTTTTAGCAAGATTAAAGGGAATGAAAAGGGGAATGAAGTAATGGAAAAGTTAAAAAGAATTAAAAACGGATTAATTAAATATTTTAAAATGATAATTAAGTTTGCCGTTAATGATTTAAAGAAAAGATATTCTGGATCATTACTAGGTTTTGTTTGGGCCTATGTACAGCCCTTAGTTGTCATTTTAGTTTGGTGGTTTGTGTTTGAGGTTGGTATTAAAAATGCGCCTGTTGGAAATTATCCATTTATCGTATTCTTAGTACCTGCATATGTAGGATGGACATATATATCTGATACTATTATGCAATCATCTAATTCATTATATGAATATAGCTATTTAGTAAAGAAAATAAAATTTAAGATTGAGATATTACCTTTAGTAAAGGTAGCATCTACATTCTTTATCCATTTATTCTTTGTTGTATTTGCGATGGCTATATACTGGATATATGGATTTACTCCATCATGGAGCTGGTTACAGCTTATTTATTATTGCTTTGCTGCGACTGTACTTTTAGCTGGTACCTCTTGGTTAGTATCAAGCTTATCAGTATTCTGGAAGGATATAGTACAACTTATAAACGTACTACTACAGGTTGGATTCTGGCTAACTCCAGTATTCTGGAACCCAGATACAATGGATAAGGGTAGTATTGTATTAAAGATTTTAAAATGTAATCCAGCATATTATATTGTTGCAGGATATAGAGAAAGCTTAATGGGTGTAAATTCAGAAGGAGAACAAATTCTATTCTTTACTACCCATTTACAACAAACAATATTATTCTGGTCTATAACTCTTATAGTATTCTGTTTAGGCTTATTATGTTTTAAGAAATTGTCAAAGCATTATGCTGACTTATTGTAGGAGGGTATATGGAAGATTTTGTATTAGAAGTAAAAAATGTAAAGAAATTATATCCTTTATACAATAAACCAGTAGATAGATTAAAAGAATCATTTAGCTTTATTAGACATAAATCATATCATAGAGATTTCTTAGCCTTAAATGATATTTCCTTTAATGTATCTAAGGGTGAATGCTTTGGTATTATAGGAACTAATGGTTCTGGTAAATCAACATTATTAAAAATTATTACTGGCGTATTAAACCAAACTCATGGTGATGTTAAGGTTAAAGGTAAAATATCTGCCTTACTAGAGCTTGGTGCTGGCTTTAATATGGATTATACCGGTATAGAGAATATCAGAATGAATTGTATGGTATATGGCTATACTAAAGAAGAAACTAATGATTTAATCCCAAAGATTTGTGAATTTGCTGATATTGGAGATTTCGTATACCAACCAGTAAAATCATATTCATCTGGTATGTTTGCCCGTCTTGCTTTTGCAGTAGCTATTAATGTAGATCCTGATATTTTAATAGTAGATGAAGCATTATCTGTAGGTGATATATTTTTCCAAGCTAAATGCTATAAGAAGTTTGAAGAATTTAAATCCTTAGGTAAGACAATATTATTTGTTACTCATGATATGACATCAGTATTAAAGTATTGTGATAGAGTTTTATTAATCAATAGAGGCGAATTTGTTAAAATTGGTAAGCCTAATGAGGTAGTTGATATCTTTAAGAAGATTTTAGCTGATTCTTATAATAAAGAAGAAAAAACAGAAGAGGTAAAAGAAGAAGCTAAAGAAGAGGTTAAGGTAGATATCAATGATTTATGGAAAAATCATTTACCACTAAACCCAACTCCAAACATTTATGGTAATGGTAAAGTAGATATTATTGATATTGGTCTATTTAATGAGAAAAATGAAATAACTAATACTTTTGAAAGATTTAAACCTTGTAAGTTATCATTTAAGGTTAGATTTAATGAAGAAGTTAAAAACCCTATTTTTGCTTTCACATTAAAGAATAGAAAAGGTCAAGAGATTTGTGGTACTAATACTTGGTATGAAAATATTGATTTTGGTACTGTAGATAAAAATAGTATTATTACAGTTTCTTTTTCATTTACATTACCTTTATCATCTGATCAATATTTATTAGATTTAGGTGTAACTAGATTTGAGCAAGAAAATCTAGAAGTAATGTGTAGAAATTATGAAATTACAACAGTTGATGTAATTTCTCCAAGAGAAAATATTGGTTTTCTAGATTTAGGTTGTAAGATTGATTATATTAGGGAGTGATTATCGTGGCTAATTTAATATATGATTATTATAGGGGAAAAGATCTATATTCAGATGGCGATATTGAAGATGAAATCTTAAAGTTATTAGAAGAAAATAAGCCTTTAGAAAAGCTATTAGAAACTGATAAGAGATGGGCATTTCAATATCATTTAAATCCAAATAGAGATAATCTTTTAAGTGTTTGTGATATTAAAAGTGATGATTATTGCCTAGAAATTGGTTCTGGCTTAGGAGCAATTTCTACAGGTATATTAAAATATACAGATAATTTAGATGCTGTTGAATTATCTAAAAAAAGAAGTTTAATTAATCAATTAAGAAATAAAGATAAAGATAATTTTAATATCTATGTTGGAAACTTCAATGACGTTAAATTAGATAAGAAATATGATAAGATTTTCTTAATTGGTGTTTTAGAATATGCAAGATTATATTTTCCAAATGAAGAAAATCCATTTATGGTCTTATTAAAGAAAGTTAAATCATACTTAAAGAAGGGTGGAGAATTATTTATTGCGATTGAAAATAAATACGGCATGAAATATTTCTCTGGGGCAACCGAAGACCATAGTGGTGTTTTGTTTGAAGGTATTGTTGGGTATGAAAACAAAAAGGCTACAACATTTTCTAAAAACGAATTGAAAGAATTGATTTTAGAATCTGGTTATGAAGATACATATTTTTATTACCCATTACCAGATTATAAATTCCCAGAAGAAATCTATTCTGAAGATTACCTACCAAACGATGCCTCACTTAATATGGTTGGTAGGTCATATGATAGAAATAGATATGTATTATTTAGTGAAATAAAGGCTTTAAAGGAAGCCTCAAGAAGTAATGATTTTGAGACATTTGCGAATTCCTTTTTAGTAAGATGTAGGTGATTATATGGAAATTATATACTCAAAGTTTACAGTTAATAGAAAAAAGGAGTTCCAAATAGAAACTAAAATTCTAAAAGATGGCTCAAATAAATATATCTTTAAAAGAGGTGTTTATTCTAAAGAACACATCTTAAATACAATTAATAATGCTAAATTATTAAAAACTATTTATAAAGATTATATTGAAATACCAAAAGAATATGAAGATGGTGTATTATCACCATTTTATGAAGGTAATA
>JAILGR010000245.1 GCA_024696565.1 Acholeplasmatales bacterium
TAAAATATCCGATTCTTCCATAAGCTTATTAGCATCTTATGTAGATAATATGTCTAGCTTACAAATGGCTATTCAAATATTAGAATTATATAAAGAAGAAAATAAGATAATAGAATCTAAAGATATTGAATTAATGATTCAAAAGCCATTAGAAGAAAATGTATATAATTTGATAGATGCAGTATTAAATCATAATACAAAGGAAGTATTCTCTATTTATAGTGATTTACAAATAAAAAAAATACCTGCATCATTTTTAGTATCACTATTAATCAATAAATTCCAAGAGATTTATAATGTATCTATATTAATAAAATCTAATATGTCTCAAGCAGAAATAGCATCTATTTTTAATGTTTCTGCAGGTAGAGCGTATTATATGATGAAGAATGCTAAATCTTCAAATTTAAAGAAAATTCAAGAAAATTTAGATTATTTAAATCAATTAGATGCAAATATAAAATCAGGAGTTATTAAAGAAGACTTAGGTCTTGAATTATTTTTCTTAAGATAAAACAAAAAAGCACTTTCGTGCTTTTTTTGTTTTTACAGTTATATATTATTTTAATGTATTAACTGCAGTAGCTAATTCAGACTTGTGTCTAGCAACATAATTCTTATGAACGATGCCCTTAGCTTGTGCCTTGTCTAACTTTTTATAAGCGTAGCTTAAAGCCTCTTGAGCTTTAGCAGCATCCTTAGCTTCAACAGCAGTAAATACAGCCTTCATTGCAGTTTTTAAAGATGATTTGAATGCTACATTTGCTTTTCTTGCCTTTTCATTTGTACCAACACGCTTAATTTGTTGTTTAATGTTTGCCATAGTTTTCACCTCCGCTATCACATGCAATCTCAATTATATCATTATGAAAATAGGTTTTCAAGTAAAAAATTAAAATTTTAAAATCAGCAAGTATTATCTATATTTTTTAAATGTTTAAATATTATATATAATATTAAATTCTATTGCTGTTTTTCTAAAAAATATGCTGAAAATGGATGAAAAAAGAAAGATTGAAGCCAAATTGGGAAATGAAAAAATGCCTTAATAAAGGGACATTTTTATGATATAATTAAGTTGCATTTTAAAAGAGAGAAAAAAACAGGTAAACCAAATTTATTTCTTTATGTATAATACTTTCTATGATATAATTATCTTGAGTTTTTTAGGAGGAGTATTATATGACATTACCTAATAAATTAACTATGGGAAGAATTGTAGTAGTTCCTGTAATGGTAGCTATAGCTTGTATTCCTTGGTTAAATCAAAACAATATATTTTTAAATGTTAATTATGCTAATTTCATTAATTTTATATTATTTGTATTAGCCTCTTTAACTGATTTCTTAGATGGTTATATTGCTAGAAAATATAATTTAGTTACTACATTTGGTAAATTTGCTGATCCACTAGCAGATAAAATGTTAGTATTAACATCATTAATGATTTTAATGGTACAAAATGCTAATGCTTATTTTGGAAATTTTGGATTTAAGATTGTAGCTCTTTGGGCAGTTGCGATTATTCTAATTAGAGAATTAATGGTTTCTGGTATTCGTTTAGTGGCAGCTCAAAAGGGTGAAGTAATTGCTGCTGGAATGGCTGGAAAGGTTAAAACATTCGTAACAATGATTGCTATTGGTGTTGCATTTTTAGCAGGATTACATAATGTAGTTGCTATTATTGCATTAGTATTGATTTATGTTTCTGTAATATTAACTGTTTATTCTGGTATTGTATACTTTATAAATGCAAAAAAGATTATTTTAGAATCAGTATAATCTATAAGGAGGATTTGTTATGGCAGAGGTTTCAAGAGAACAAGCACTTGAAAATGCGCTTAAGTCAATTGAAAAGGAATTTGGAAAAGGGTCTGTAATGCGTCTAGGAGATGCAGTAGATCAAAAGATTGATGTAATTCCTTCCGGTTCTATTGGATTAGATAAAGCGTTAGGTGTTGGTGGATTTCCTAAAGGAAGAATTATTGAAATATATGGACCTGAATCATCAGGTAAAACTACATTTGCATTACATGCTATTGCTAATGCGCAAGCAGCAGGAGGGTATGCAGCATTTATTGATGCTGAACATGCCTTAGATCCTGTATATGCTAAAGCATTAGGTGTTGATATTGAAAATCTAATTTTATCACAACCAGATTCAGGTGAACAAGCATTGGAGATTGCAGAAGCATTAATAAAGAGTGGTTCTGTAGATATTATTGTTATCGATTCAGTTGCAGCATTAGTGCCTGAAGCTGAATTAAATGGCGATATGGGTGATAATCATGTTGGATTACATGCTAGATTAATGAGTCAAGCAATGAGAAAACTTGCTGGTATTATTGCTAAAACAAACTGTGTTGCTATTTTCATTAACCAAATTCGTGAAAAAGTTGGTGTTATGTTTGGTAATCCAGAAACAACAACAGGTGGTAGAGCATTAAAATTCTTCGCATCAGTTCGTATGGAAATTCGTAAGGCTGAAGCTATTAAAGATGGCACACAAGTTATTGGTAATCGTACAAACATTAAAGTTGTAAAGAATAAGGTTGCACCACCATTTAAGACTGCTGAAGTAGATATTATCTATGGTAAAGGTATTTCTAAAGTTGGTGAAATTGTTGATATGGCAGTTGATGCTGATATCATTCATAAGTCTGGAGCTTGGTTTTCTTATGAAGGAAACAAGATTGGTCAAGGAAGAGAAAATACTAAGGAATATTTAACAAATAATCCTGAAATTTGTAAAGAAATCGAGGATAAAGTTAGAAGCTTATAATAAGGAGGTTCAGGCCTCCTTTTTATATTTTATAGTGACTATTTTATTGTTGACTTTGAAATATAACTTTAGTATAATGGAGTAGCAGTCTTGGTAAAGAAGTCGACGTACTCAAGAGGCTAAAGAGGCTTCCCTGCTAAGGAAGTAGGCTGGGTAACTGGTGCGAGGGTTCGAATCCCTCCGTCGACGCCACTTAAAAATTGTAGCACTGATTGATTTCAGTGCTTTATTTTTTTTGTTAAAAGAG
>JAILGR010000059.1 GCA_024696565.1 Acholeplasmatales bacterium
TTACATTTTCTTCTTTCGCTATTTTTAACTTTATCAGCTTTTGTTGCAATAACTGTAACAGGTAAATTATTATATTTTAAAAATTCATACATTAAACAGTCATCTTCAGTTGGTTTATGTCTAAAATCAACTAATAAAAAGACCATTTTTAAAACATTTCTTGAAGTAACATATTCTTCAATCATTTTACCAAAAGTTTCTTTAATACTTTTAGATACTCTAGCATAACCATAACCAGGAACATCGACAAAATATAGGTCATCATTAATTTCATAGAAATTTAATGTTTGAGTTTTACCTGGATTAGAACTAGTTCTAGCTAATGATTTTCGATTAGTTAACATATTGATAAATGAAGATTTACCAACATTAGATCTACCACAAAACATCACTTCAATTCTACTTTCTTCTGGTAGTGTTTCTTTACTAACTGCAGATGTATAGAATTCAGCTTTCTTTATTACCATATAAACCTCCTAAAATTCTATTTCTAGGGCTTCTAAAATAGGTTTAAATTCTTCTTCAGTAAGTGTACAAGTACCAATATCACCATGATTTAAATCAGGTAAGTTGCCTCTGTGGCAATCTGAACCTGCAGATATTAATAAATTATATTTATTAGCTAAAGCTCTAAATTTAGCTTCATCATTTTTCTTACTAGGATATTTAACTTCAATACCATCAAAGCCATACTTTAATATTTCTTCTACATATTCTTGATTTTTAATTAAACAAGGGTGAGCGAAAATGACAAAACAATCAGCACTTCTAGCAAGTTTTAGTCCATCAGCTACACTCATTTTAGTAGATGGGATATAGGCTTTAGAATCATTAGAAATATATTTTTGAGCTTCTTCTCTAGTTAAATTATTATATTCCATTAAATGATTTAACATATTAGCTCTTGTAATTACTTCTGATTTTTTTATTAATTCATCAACATTCATAGATAATCCATAAATGTCTTTAATCTTTTGCATCATCAAAATGGCTCTATTTTTACGTTTTTCTTTAAAATCATATGAAAAATCATAAATAGATTTAGGAATAATATTTTTCTTAAATAAACATACTATATGAACACTTTCACCTTTATAATATGTTGATAATTCCATTCCTTTTATAACTTTAACGCCATATTTTTTGCCTATTTCATATATTTTTTCACAGCCAAAAACAGAATCATGATCTGTTAAAGCAAAACAATCAACATGATTCAAAATAGCTCTTTTAACTAATTCTTCTTCTGATAATATACCATCAGAATGAAATGTATGATTATGTAAATCCACTCTCATACTATTCACCTTTTAATTCTAACATATAGTCAATTTCAACTAATATATCCTTTACCTGAGGGTATTTAATTAAAGATAGACAAGTTTGTAAATCAAACTTTTTGGCAGCTAAAATATTTGTATCTTCAGGAACTAATTCTTGATCATTATATTTACCTACAAAATAAGTAACTTCTTTAAAATTACCATTAGGCATTGAATAATGAATAGTTCTTTTCATATTAGGTAAAATATTTGGCACTATACCAGTTTCTTCTTTTACCTCTCTTAAGGCACAATCAAGTTCTGATTCTTTGCTTCTTCTATGCCCTTTTGGAAAGCCATATGAGCCATTAGCTTCCATAATTAATACATACTCACGAATTCCATTACTCTTAGTAAATAGAATCGCCCCACAAGAAAATTCTTTTTTCATAGATATCACCAACCCACAAGAAAAAACATACCCGAAAAAAGGATATGTTATCTCTTTTTTCAAAAACATAGTTTGATTATAGCACAAAGGATTCCATTTTTAAAGGAAATCACTACATTTTTGAAAATTATAAATTATATATCTTACTAAACTTATCTTTTAGATAATCTATATAATATTTTGGATTAAATTCTTCATTAGTAGCAAGCTTAATTACTTCTTTATTTGTTTTAGAAGCGCCATATTTATGAACGTGTTCCTTTAACCATTCGTTTACACGCATAAATTCGCCTTTTTTCATATCTAGAAATGGATTAAAATCTTTTTCCATTGAATTTAAAATTTGGGCAGAAATTGCACTTCCTAAAACATATGTAGGGAAGTATGCAAAACCTGAAGACCAGTGAACATCTTGATAACAACCTTCACTTTTATTACTTGGCTTAGTACCAAAATATTCAAAGAATAAATTATTAAATGTATCTGATATTTCACTAACCTTTATTTCTTTATTAAATAACATTTTTTCAATCTTATAACGAATTAATACATGGAATGGATAAGTTAATTCATCAGCCTCAGTTCTATAGAACTGATTTG
>JAILGR010000065.1 GCA_024696565.1 Acholeplasmatales bacterium
TACAGCAGTATAATGATTTTTCATTTCATTAGATATATTACCTAAAGCATATGTTCTTGTTACATCTGTATTCTTAAAAGGTTGTACAGGACAATTACTAGATTCTATCGCAAGAGCCCCAATTTGGGAATTAGAACTAGACTACCAATGTGGTACTGGTCATGGTGTTGGATATTTATTATCTGTTCACGAAGGTCCAAACCGTTTCCGTTGGAGAAGTCCATCATGCATCCTTGAACCTGGTATGGTTACAACTGATGAACCAGGAATCTATATTAAAGGTAAATATGGTATTAGAATTGAAAATGAACTTTTATGTATAGAAAAATCAACAAATGAGTATGGTACTTTCTTAGCTTTTGAGCCAATAACTTATTGTCCTATTGATACAGATGCTATAAAAATGAATTCATTGTCAAATGAAGAAAAAGAATGGTTAAACAATTACCAAAATATGGTATATGAAAAAGTATCTCCATATCTTAATGAATTAGAACTTAACTGGCTAAAAGATTATTTAGGCATGACTGAAAAGAAACAAAAGAAATAAATAAAAACCATAAGTTTTACCAAGTAATTGGTCATTCTTATGGTTTTTTTCTTATTCATTTTCAGATTCATTCATATGATCTTTAAAAGCTTCCCAAGGAACAAAACAAGCTTCACCTTTAATATAGCATTCCAATTTTGTTCCAATCTTTACTGTATTTAAACACATTGGTTCTACTTGAATCATTAATTGATGAGTATTACCAGATTCTCCTTTATATGAAACGATTAAATAATAATCATACGGTCTTCTAGGAGTAAATGAAAATTTTTTAATATACTTTTCTACAATACATATTGCTTTATTCTCTTCTTTTTGTAATGCTTCTAAACGATTAATTTTTACCTGAGAATATCTAGTATAAATTAAAAGACCAGATGCTAAGCAGATTAAAAAAATAGGAATTCCTATAAAAAATATATCATTTCTTATAACAACTAATAATGCTACATATGAAAGTAATAGAAAAATACATAACACAATATAGACAAAAACTATTCCGTCATTAGATTTTTGTTTTTTCATTATTTCCTCCCCAAATAAAAAAAGCGCCTTAACCACAACACCGCCAACTTAAGGCTGCTGTCTTCCGACCCTGACCTGGTTCATTTTAAGCGCTTGGCTAAGGACGCTATAATTCTAGCATAGAGATAACTATTTTGCAAGTTTATTTTCTCTTAGTTCCTTAAAAAAATCACTAATTAATTTAGAACATTCATCTTCTAAAACTGAAGTTGTAACACTAACTTTATGATTAAAAGGAACATCAAATAAATTCATAATACTTTGATGAACACCAAATCTATAATCTTTAGCCCCGTATACAACTCTTTTAATCCTAGACTGAATTATAGCACCACCACACATAGAACATGGTTCTAAAGTAATATAAATAGTTGAATCTTCTAAACGCCAAGATTCAATTTTTTTACAAGCCTTTTTAATTGCTATTATTTCAGCATGAGCTAAGCTTAATTGTTTAGTTTCTCTTTCGTTATGTCCTCTTCCTATTATCTTATCATTATAAACAATTACACAGCCAATAGGCACTTCATTTTTTAAATAGGCCTTCTTAGCTTCTTTAATTGCTTCTTTCATGTATTTTATATCTTTATCCATTTCGTCTTAAAACCACATGACAACATCTACATCTTGCTTCATATGATTCTTTTTCTCCTACTAAAATTATTGGATCATCATAATATGCAGGTTTACCATTAATCAGTCTTTGACTTCTTGTAGCTAACTCTCCACATACTGTACAAATAGCAGTTAATTTAGTTACAACTTCAGCTAGTGCCAATACAGAACCAATAATACCAAATGGTTCTCCTCTAAAATCAGTATCCAATCCTCCACATACAACTCTATATCCTTCTTCTACAAATTCTTTAATATAGTCAATAATAGAATCATCAAAGAATTGAACCTCATCTATAACAATAGCTTGAGTATCTTTATTTAAATGATTTTTTATTTCTTCTCCACTTGAAACAGGAATAGCTTTACAACCTCTTTTATTATGACTAACTACTTCTGATTCTGAATATCTATTATCAATTTTAGGTTTAAAAACTAAATACTTCTTATGGGCATAATCCATTCTTCTAATTATTCTCAATAATTCTTCAGTTTTTCCCGCAAACATTGGGCCAACAATTGCCTCAACCCAACCTTTTTTTCCTTCATAATAATTCATATAAATACCCCTTAACAAAAACTACTTCATTATAACATAAAAAAGAAAAAAGAGCCATAAGGCTCTATTATCTTATATTACTTCTTTAAACCGTAGCGCTTATTGAACTTGTCAACGCGTCCATCAGCTTGAGTAAATGCTTGTTTACCAGTATAGAATGGATGACAATTTGAGCAAGTATCTACACGAATCTCGTCTAATACAGAACCAGTTTCGAATGTAGCGCCACATGTAGTACAAGTAACAGTAACTGTCTTATAATTTGGATGAATATCTTTTTTCATGTCTACATACACTCCTTCCGCCATGACCTATTGTCATAGAAAGTCCCTAGTATTTTAACATAGGACATTATCAATTACAAGTACTAAAAAAATTTTTTTATTTTTTTGCTAAAAGCTCTGCCATTGATACTTCTTCAAAATCAATTACAGCTTGTAATAACTTACTTTCACTTAATGTGATTTCATTATCACCACATAAAATAGTAAGACCTAAGATTGCAACATCATTTTGTAATGCTGTTGGCATCTTTCTTGTAACCTTAGCCATCTTATCTACAAATGATTTATCATATGGCCCAATTAAACGATCAAAGGCAATCTTAGATAGATTTAATCCAAATGTAGTATTAAATAAATCTCTTTCCTTTTGTTCTACAGCACCATCAGCTGCCACAAATAAACGGAAATAATACATTACAAATTCTTCAGCCTTTTCTTTTGATAAACCATTCTTTTTAGCATATGCTTCTATATTATTTTTAGCTCTTTTAGCTAATGCGATACGTTCAAGTCTACTTTTACTTAACATATCACGATAAATTACATCTAAACGTAAACTCATAAGTGCCCTCCTTAAAAGAAAAACCTAGAAATTCTAGGTTTTTGTTTATTACTTCTTTTTATAATGCTAATACTGCAGAAGCTTGACCACCTGGTACAAAGCTAATTAAATAAGTATAAGTTCCTGGGAAGCAATAGAAAATAATTAATACAGCTAAAATTAAGTAGAAGAATAATCTAATAATGAAGTTTCTCTTAATTGTAGCTTCTAATCCTACTACACCAACAAATACTAATAATAACCACTCTTTAACGATGCCAAATACGTTAGCTACTACATCTGGTAAGAAACCAAAGTTAGCATTAAGGATAACTAATACCCAAACAACAGCAACAACGAAAGCGATTATTTCACCTAAAAAGTCAAAAACTTTTTCAAGTTTCATTCTAAAATCTTTACTCATTCTTATTTTTCCTCCTGTTTTAGTAATTTTATTATAAAACCATTGTTATTGATTTACAAACCCTTTTTATCAATTTTTTGAAAAAAATAACCATTTTTTTGAAACAATTAGTCAAAAATACCTGTTTTAATATATGCTTTATACATATATTCGGGTCTTTTTAACTCTGTTAAATCTTCTAATTTAGTAATTAAGTCCTTATTATTCTTTAATAAATTAACAAAATATGGATTATATAAGGTGCCACTACCGGCCTCAAATTCTAATATAACATCCTTAACAGACTTAGGGTGCTTATAATTTCTACCATACTTATCAGTTGCCGCGTCTAGGCAATCAGCAATAGTAATTAAATCAATAATAATTTTATACTCACTCTTTGTATTATCAAAATCTTTTGGATAACCACTTTTACCATCATATGATTTATGATGACCTATTATTACATCATGATATTCAGTTAATAATTTATTTTTGTTAATAATATCTATACCAAAAGCTGGATGGTTTTTTATACCAGTAAATTCAAAATTAGATAGCTTTCTTCTTTGAAGATTGATAATAGCTGTAATCTTTGATTTACCAATATCATGCAATAATGCTGAATTAGTAATAAATTCATGAGGATTATCTAGTTTTGGTAATAAGCTTTTATCCATATAATTATATATTAATTCAGCAATCTTCATAACCATTACTGAATGAATATAAGTTGGAGCTTGAGTTTTAATTAAATTATCAAATAAACTTTGTTCTATTTCTTCTTTATCATGTTCAAATGGTAATGATTTTAATACAAAATCAGCTAATAAAGAATTAATATATGGTGTGATTTTAGCAAATTTTCTAGCATCAGCCATCTTAAAGAATTTCTTCATTAAATTATAATAATGGTTAATATCAGCTTCACCATCTAATGAAAGAATATCTAATACTAAACTCATAGCCTCAAATGCTGTAGCAATATCTTCATCTACTATTTCTTTTTTGCCAAACTCTTCTATCATTGGCTTAAAATACATATCACATCTTTTTAATATTTCATCTTTAGTAATTATACCCTTTTCATACAAACATCTATTATATGCTAAAAATGGTAATAATGGACTCTTATATAAATCATCTTTACTAATATAAAATAATGATCTTTCATAAATAAACTCTTTTATTTCATCTGTTAATTCATTATATCTTCCAGCAAATACCAAAAATCCTTGTCTTATTTCCTCCATCATTCCCTTAATATCTTCATTATCAGAATCAACTTTTTTAAATTCATCTGAATTATATAATTCTTCTGCTTCTAATAAATAATTATAAGAATCAATAGGGCTTATACAAGGAATAGATTCAGATGCTACTACAACATTAAAGTAACCAACAAAGATATCAGCTATAACTTTTGGATTTTCAATCTCACTATAATGAACCTTTTGTTTTAATACTTCTTTATATAAATCAATATTAAATGGTACAGTAGGATCTATTCTAGATACATATT
>JAILGR010000080.1 GCA_024696565.1 Acholeplasmatales bacterium
ATTAATAGTAATTTAGATACCAAAGATGCTTTTTGGCATACTAAAAATGTTACAGTTAAGAATTCTATTATTAAGGGTGAGTATCTAGCATGGTATTCAGAGAATTTAACTCTAATCAATTGTAAAATTATAGGCACACAGCCTCTATGTTATTGTAAAGGCTTAAAATTAATAGATTGTGAAATGGAAAATTGTGATTTTTCATTTGAATATTCAGAAGTAGAAGCTAGTGTAAAGGGAAATATATTATCCGTAAAGAATCCATATAAAGGATATATTTTTGCAGATAGTATAGAAGATATTATTCTAACAGATGATTCTAAATATGAATGCTTGTGTAAAATTACAACAAAATAATTAAAACTCCTGCGGGAGTTTTTATTTTTTTCTAAAAAAATTTAAAAAAATTAGCACTCTGGTATTGACAGTGCCAAAAAATGTGTTATACTATAAGTGTAATTGGCAGTTAGAGGTGTCGAGTGCCAATCGAAAGGAAGGTAAAGTTATGATGAATGATTTACAAGATTTAATGGAAGAACTTAATAATATGTTTTATACACAAAACCAAAATAGGGGATTCCCTGTTGATGTTACCTTAGAGAATAATACTTATAAGGTATATGCTGAAATACCAGGAGTAAATAAAGAAGATATTTAATTATCTTTTGAAAATGGTACACTTACAATTGTTGCTGAAGCTAAGAAAGATAAAAAGGAAAAATATTTAATTAGAGAAAGAAATACTCCTAAGTATAAAAGAGAATTATATTTTGGTGATATCTTAGAGGATTCTATTCAAGCTAAATATGATCTTGGAGTTTTAGAGATTACTATTAAGCTTAAAGAGAAAGAAAAAAAGGCTATCGAGATAAATTAAGGAGGTAATTAATATGTTTGATGAATTTATGGTAAGAGGCCCAATGAAGGATATGTATTATGCATTCCCAATTGATGTATTTGAGGTTGATGGCAATTATGTTTGTCAGGCAGAATTGCCAGGAGTAAGTAAAGAAGATATCGAGGTTACATTTGAAGATGGTGTATTATCTATTGTAGCTAATAAAAAGAGAGTAGCTAATCCAGATAAATATTTAATCCATGAACGTAACTTTATGAAGTTTAAACGTGAGATTAATTTTGGTAACTTAGTTGAAGATACCCTAACTGCAAAACTAGAAAATGGTATCTTAACTATTACAATAGTCCCACAAGAGGCTAAGCCTAAAAAGACTATTAGTATTGAATAATATAATTTATGAGGAGGTATTATTATGATGAATCTTGAGAAGAAGGGTAATAATAGTTTAAGCTTATTTGATACTTTTAATTCAATGTTTACTGATGCTTTTGCTAAGGAGATGAAAACTGATATTGAAGAGACAGATAAGGAATACAATTTATCTATTGAAGTACCAGGAGTTAAAAAGGAAGAAATAGAGATTTCTTTTGCCAATGATACCTTAACAATAAATGTAAAGAAAGAAGATAAAAAGGATAATAAGAAGAATTACATTACTAAAGAGATTTCTACTTTAGAAATGAATCGAAGCTATTATTTAGATAATGTTGATGAAGATAATATTGAAGCTAAACTTGAAAATGGTATCTTATCAATTAAACTACAAAAGAAAAATCAAAAAGAATCTAATAGACATCAAATAACTATTGAATAGATTTTTTCAGGAGGCATTGCCTCCTTTTTTTTGAAGCTTTTTATTTTTTTATTTAAAATTTCATATTTTAATTTATTATCATTAATGATAAAATACCTATGTATTGAGGTGATAATGTGACATTTTTAGCCAAAAGAAGCATTATAAAGGAAGATAGAAGCAATATCATTACTTTAGGTGCTATAGCAAAAGAAGAAAAGAAAAAAGATCCAACTGTTACTAATGCGACAATTGGTATGTTATATGATGAAGAAGGTAAGTTATTTGCTTTTAAGTCTGTTGATAAAGCATTAAATGGATTAAGCTTAGATGAAAAATATGCTTACGCATCTACTCCTGGTTCTAAAGAATTCCATGAGGCTGTAAAAAGCTGGGTATTTAGAGAATATTATGATTTAATGAAAGATAATTCTAAAGTTATGGCCACACCCGGTGGTACAGGAGCTTTATCTAATACATTTGCTAATTACTTAAATGAAGGTGATAAAGCATTACTTCCAAATTATATGTGGGGTAATTATAAACAATGTTTATATGAAAATAATCAAAGTTTTGATACTTATGAATTATTTGATAATGATGGTAATTTTAATATTCTAAGTCTTGAAGAAAAAATGCTTGAATCAAAAAAGAATCAAGGAAGAGTATTATTTGTAATTAATGATCCTTGTCATAATCCTACAGGTTATACAATGAAAGATTCTGAATGGGATAAAGTCATTGATTTAATGAATGAAATATCAGCTGATGGAACACCTGTTATTTTATTACATGATATGGCATATATTGATTATGCAAAATCAGGCTTTGAAAAAACTAGATTTAATATTAGTAAATATCAAAAATTAAATGATAATTGTTTAGTTGTAATGGCTTTCTCTGGTTCTAAGACTTTAGCATTATATGGTGTTAGAATAGGGGCTCAACTAGCATATTCTAATAATAAAGAGGCATTAGAAGATTTCGCTAAGGCTAATAAATTCTCATCTCGTTCTAAATGGTCAAATCCTACAAATTTAGGTATGAACATTTGTATAAAGGCTTTAACTGATAAAGAATATAAAAAATCTTTTGAAGATGAATTAAAAGAAGCTTCTAAAACATTAATTGAAAGAGCCAATATTTTCTTAGAAGAAGCAAAAAAGGTAAACTTAAAAACATTACCTTTTGAATGTGGGTTCTTCATTACAATACCTTGTTTAAATCCTAATTTAGTTTATGAAAAATTAGTTAAGAAAAAGGTTCATATAATTCCAATGGGAAATGTTGTAAGAGTTACAATTTCTGCCATTAGTAAAGAAGAATGTAAGAAGCTGCCTAAGCTAATAAAAGAAGCAATGGAATAAAAAAACAAATTTAGTTCTGTGTTTACAGAACTTTTTCTATTAGGTGAAGTATGAATTTTTTAGAATATTTTTATGGATTAAATAAAAAATTAATAGAATGGCCTAAGGCTAGGGTAGCTAATTGTTGTGATGAATTTAACTTAAATTTGATTGCAAGTGATTTTATTCATGATAAAAAAACTATTTTTGTTATTACACCTAGTTTATTTTTAGCTCAAAAGTATTATGATACCTTAACTAATTTAGTATCTTGGGATGATGTATTATTCTTTCCTGAAGATGAATTAGTATCAACAGATATGTTATCTTCATCTGGAGATTTCTTATTTGAAAGAATTAATACTATATATACATTATTATCTGATAGTAAAAAGATAGTTGTTTTAAATTTGGTTGGAGCTATTAAATATGAAATGCCAAAAGAAGTTTGGTTAAATAGCTTTATTAAATTAGAAGAAAATAAAGATTATGACATAAAAAAGCTTCAAAAAGATTTAGTATCTATTGGTTATGAAATGGTATATACCATTACTAAAACTGGCGAATTTTCTAAAAGAGGTTCTATTATTGATATATTCCCTTTAGGTTCTTTAGAACCAATTAGATTAGATTTCTTTGGTGATACATTAGAAACTATTAAGAATTTTGATGTTGTAAGTCAAAGATCTACTAATAGATTCTTCAGATGAAGAAAAGAATTTAATATATCTAGATAATGTATCTAATGATTTATGTAAATATAAATTCT
>JAILGR010000088.1 GCA_024696565.1 Acholeplasmatales bacterium
GTAAATATATCAATTCGTTTTTTGTTTCTGATTATGTAAGAAAAAAGTTTGTTAAATATGGCGGATATGATATAAAAGGCAGAAAACTTAATCCTCCCGTATCTACTGGCTTTAATAATACAAATAAACGAGATAGGAACACAACCAATATTTGTATAATAGGGCGTATACATGAAGATAAAGGATTTGCTGACTTTATCTCTGCATGGAAACAGATGAAAAACAAGGAATTTGTTAATAGTGTTATGGTTATTACTCCGGATGATCTTTCAAAATTTGACACAACTGGAATGACAATCTTGCATGCCAATACTGACGCAGAAATGAATGCAATATATAACGATGCGCATATATTTGTTTCGACTGGTCGAAATGAAGGGTATGGTCTCCCTGGATTGGAAGCTATGGCTACAGGCTGTGCATGTATACTTGGCGATAATGGTGGTGTAAGGGAATATTCATTAAATGGAAAAAATTGTATTATGTATCGTCCTAAAGATGTTTCTAAATTATCTGAAAGATTGGATTTGCTTGTTAAAAACAAAAATTTGCAAGCAAAATTAGGGCTAGCAGGAATGGAAACGGTAAAATTTTTTACTGAAGAGGTGTTTGTTACTAGGTTTATTGAATATATGAAAGAAGATGGCTTAATATAAAAGCTTAATTATATGAGGATATATTTATGATAATTGTAAGAATTGAATCAGGACTTGGAAATCAAATGCTTGATTTTGCAGAGTATTTAGCTGTGAAAAAAGCATTCCCTAATGTATCTGTTTATGCTGATTTGACGATATTCGATATCAATCAGAAAGTTAATCTTCCTATTTCACAATGGAATGGTTATGAGCTTAATAGTATTTTTGGAATAAATATCCTAACATTGAAGGATTTATTAGGCAGTGATTATGATAATTTGATTGACAGACTTATCGAGAGTCAATTTTGGGATAATGATTGGAGATATGCTCCGATAATTGTTGGTTATCTTAATGAAAAAGGTTATTGTATAGAAAATATGTGCGCTTTGGGAACAAATGGACCATCTAAAGTACCTTTTAGTAAAAAAGTACTTGGATTGTTAAGAGAGAAGAATTATTATTTATATCGATACGGATATACCAACATATGTCGAATGATAGCGCCGTATTTAAATAGAAATAAACTTTCCTTATATTATCCTGGTAAAACAGATAATTTTTACTGTGGTCAAACATTAAATTTCATGATGAAGGGATATGGAATCGAAAAAATAAAAAATGAATTAATGCAGAGTTTTGAATTCCCTATATCTGGTTTGTCCGAGAGAAACAGAAAATTTATTGAAAAAATTGAAAAAAAGAATTGTACTAGCATTCATGTGAGGCGAGGGGATTTTCTTGTTAAAAATGATTTTTGCTATAGATTTGGATATTTTAGCAGGGCTGTAAAATATATAAAAAAACGCTGTGGATGCAAAATATTTATTATATTCTGTGATAATGAAAGTGTCTCATGGGTAAAAGAGAATTTGAGTATTTTTGGGCTTTCATCGACTGACCATATTCATTTTGTTACATGGAATACAGGCAAACAGAGTTTCTGGGACATGTATCTGATGTCCAAATGTCGAAATAATGTTGTAACACAAAGTTCTTTTGGTTGGTGGGCCACTTTTTTTAATTCAAATAAAAATAAGATAACATGTTCACCGGATGTAAGAATTAATACTACAAATTGGTTTTAGATAATATTTTAAAATGTGAGTGGAGAAATGGCTCAAAAATCAATAGCAAAAAATTATATTTATAATTTAACTTATCAGATTATTGCTTTGATAACTCCTATACTTACGATGCCTTATGTGTCAAGGGTGCTTGGTGTTGATCATGTTGGGGAATATAGTTTTGCTTTTTCCTGTGTCCTTATTTTTGCCATAATTGGAAATTTTGGGTTTTCAACATATGGACAATTAACAATAGCATATTTTAAAGAAGACAAAGCCTTATTATCAAGTAATTTTACAGGAATTTTGATAGCTCATTTTGTTACAGTATTGATTTCTGCTGGTATGTATTTTATTTACATATTACTTTTCGATAGTAACAATCTATTATATTATGTACTATTTATACATCTTATTGCTATTGCAATAGATATTTCTTGGTTTTACCAAGGAATTGAAGAGTTTAAGACTATAGCTATAATCAATACTGTAACAAAATGAGCTATCAAAATTCCTGTAAAATTACTTGATAATAAGGCTTTGTCTTCTTTAAAATATGCTATTGTTAATTGTCCATATGTTGAAAACCC
>JAILGR010000023.1 GCA_024696565.1 Acholeplasmatales bacterium
AATTAAATACCTATACATATTCTACAAAAGATATATTCTACAGGAAAAATAAATTTCAAAAGCTATCTAGTTTTTAATATTAGATTATTTATTCTTTTAAACATTAAAATCTTTTATTTTAAATTAGATACAAAATGAAATTATTTTTGATTATAAAAAACGTAAATAATTGTATATATCAATATATACAAAAACATAAAGAAAAGAGGTATTATATATGAAAATTGCACTAAATGGAAAGGAAATTATTACAGAAAAGCCAGTAAGAATATTAGATTTATTTGATAATAAAGACCATAAATATGGTGCCGCAAAGGTAAATCATCGCTTAAGAGAGCTAAATTATATAATTTCAAATGACGCAGAGGTTGAATTATTAGATTTAACTTCATCTTCTGTATCAAGAATTTATCAAGCTACATTAAGATATGTGGCAGCTATGGCTGTTAAAAATGTATATCCTAGAGCGAGAATTCATTTCAATTATTCAGTATCTAGATCTATATTTGCTACTGTATCTGGTTTAGGCCATGCTTTTTTGGATAAGAATTTCAAAGAGATTCAAAAAGAAATGGAGAGAATTATAGCCCAAGACTATCAAATCAATCGTTTCTCATTCAAAAAGGATGAAGCAATTGAGTATTATAAGTCAATTGGCGCTATGGATAAGGTTCGTATTTTAAAATATCGTACTGAAGAAACAGTTCATGTATATGAATGTGACGGTTATAAGAACTATATGTTTGGCTACATGTTACCATCTACAGGATATTTAACAAAATATCGTCTAAAACTATATGCTCCAGGCTTCATTATGCAATATCCAAGAAGTGAATGTAAGGGTGAAATTCCTGAATTCCAGGATGAATTAGTATTTAGAACTGCTTTAAAGGAAGCTAATGTATGGGCTAATACAGCTAAGTCTGAATCAATTGCTCAATTAAATGAGATTGTTGAATCAGGTAAAGCATTAGAGTTTATTAATATTTGCGAAGCAAGACATAATAGACAATTAGCTAATTTAGGAGCTAAAATTTGCGATAATATTGATGAAATTAGATTAATTTGTGTGGCAGGTCCATCATCTAGTGGTAAAACTACATTTACTAACAGAGTTAGAATTGAATTAAAGAGTAGGGGCGTTGAACCATTAATGATTTCAATGGATAATTTCTATAATCCAGTTGAAATGGCTCCAAAGGATGAAAATGGTAATCCTGACTTAGAACATATCGAAGCACTAGATTTAGAATTATTTGATAGTGTAATCTTTAGATTAATTCAAGGTGAAGAAGTTGAATTACCTATTTATGATTTCTATACTAAATCAAGAATCTTTACAGAACCAGTTAAGATTGGTCCTAAACAACCAATTTTAATTGAAGGTATTCATGGTCTAAATGATAGAATCGCTCCATCAATCCCTGATGATCAAAAATTCAAGATTTATATCGCTCCACTTGGACAATATAAGATTGATGATCATAACCCAATTTCAATTTCTGATATTCGTTTGATTAGAAGAATGGTTAGAGACTATCAGTTTAGAGGTACAGGTTGTGAAAGAACATTATCAACATGGCAATCAGTTAGAAATGGCGAATTCAAGTGGATTTACAAAAACCAAAACAATGCTGACTTCGTATTCAATTCAGAATTATCATATGAACTTTGTGTATTAAAGAAGTATGCCGTTCCTCTTTTAGAGGAAGTGCCTTCTGATTCACCTAATTTCATTACTGCCAATCGTTTATTAAAGTTCTTAAAGTATTTTGAAACTATTACTGATAAATGGGTTCCATGTAATTCAATTTTAAGAGAATTCATTGGCGGATCTATTTTCTACACAGAAGATACTAAATAATCATTTAAAACAGGCTTAAAATTGCCTGTTTTTTTGTTTTTTAGCTATTTAATGAGTAAGAATAGGCTAAATATTTAAAATAAAAGAAAATTAAGTTTTTTATATGATTGGAAATTGCAATAAAAATGACTTTTTGGTATAATGAAAAGGACCGAAAGGGAGTGAGAATTTTGCACTGTCTAGAAAATATTGAAAGAATTAATTACCCTAAAGAGTTAGTTTATAAAATTACTGAATTATATACTTTTAAAGGCAAAGATTTTTATTATGAAGATGTATTTAAGCAACACATGCCAGCTATAATTAAAAACACTATTCGCAAGGATACTATTTATGCTGGAAAGATTTTAGGTTTAAATATCACAGATGCAAGAATGAAATACATCACCAAAAATGATTCTGAACCTAAAACAAAAGATGAAACGGTATTAGCTAACCTTAAAAAGGTATTTACTATAGTCCAGGAAAAAGGAACTAATTTTGAGCTTACAAGTAATGAAATCTTAAAATTAGTAGAAATCACT
Organism: Acholeplasmatales bacterium; assembly: GCA_024696565.1. Taxonomy (GTDB): domain Bacteria; phylum Bacillota_I; class Bacilli_A; order Acholeplasmatales; family Anaeroplasmataceae; genus Anaeroplasma. The sequence goes on from JAILGR010000023.1 coordinate 2,389, forward strand.
TTTAAGGATGTAGTACAAATCGATTATAAAAAAGATTCAGTTATTAAAGAGAATCAAATCCTTCCAGAAGAAATCTCTAGAAGAGATCAAATGAATAAAGAATTATATCTATATCAAAAAGCTTTAAATGATATGCATATTGAAGCTACTCAAATAGCTACAGACTTATTTATCGATATGTTAGAAATGGAATGCTTCGAAAGATGTAATGAATATATTTCTTTATTAACTCTTTATTGTTTACTATTTAGAGAAAGATTCAATGTCTTTAAATATAAAAGTTTCTTTTTCGAAGTATATGATAAGAAACAACAATTTGATGCCGCAATTAGCGCTTCAAAATATGGATGGCAAGACGGATACGCGAATACAGCAATTTTAAACAATATGATTATCGATATTATGCTAAAGGGCTACAATGAAATTGAAGCAGATGTTCAAGGGCATGAATTCGATAAGAATTTAAGAAAGATTGATACTGTAGAAGCCACAATTATGAAACTTCCAAAAGTTTTCACAAAGGATCAAGTGAAACAAGCTTGCCCTACACTTTCAGACTCAACTATCAATAGAGCACTAGAAAGATTGAAAACAGAGAAAAAGATTGCATCTAACGGAACAGGAAGATCTGCAACTTGGACAAAACTTGTAGAAGATGAAATCATCACAAAGAGCGCAAGACAACAAATGACTCTATTCGATGTAATTGAATTTGAATAAAAGATGGACCAATAATCCATCTTTTTTATTTTGTCTTAAACGCCTAAAAGAAGAAATATAATAACAACGTTATAAAAATTTCGTTTGCAATCTAGTATAAAAAACTAGAAATTAGAATATAACAAACTAGATAAAATAGAAAAAATAAATACGCATAAATAATGTCAAAATAAAAAATGGTATTTTAGAATGTGTTCTAAGTGTAAATAAAAGATCTAGGAAAACTATAAGCTAGATATTCAAAAGACTCAAAAGCAAAATCACTTCTGAATCTGTATTTAAAAAAAGAAGAAGGGGAGTAAAAATAAAGGCTTTGAAAACACTATAAAAGTATTTTGGCATTATTTTTGTATATTTTTAAATTAGACATAAATAATGTCAAAAACTGATTTAAACTATGCTTGTAATGATAAAAGGAAGTACAAAACATATAAAAAAGCCTATTTTAAGCCAGTTTTTGCATTATATATAGGTATGTATAAATCCAGTAGAAATTCAGGATCATGATTATAGGGTTAAAAGCAATGAAAACACCCCCACCCCCATGCGAAAAGTAGAAGAAGTAGAACAAGTAGTTGAATATGTTTATTGTTTTGTACTGGATGAGTTAGATTCGAAATCCAGAAGGTAGATAAAGTGGCCCTCAGAAGACGGATTCAGACCGAGAATTACCCATAAATCACATTTTCACCTTTTATAAAAAATATCCCATTTTCGTTAAACAAACTCAAACCACCACAAATGACATAGTTTAAGTAGTAGAACAGCCTTAAAATACTTCATTTAACCAATTCAAACACTTGTTCTGGCTTATTTCAAACGAGGAAAAGGGACTATTTTGCAATCTAAATAAGTTATCATAATATATATTATGTTAACCATTAAAATATGCCTTAGGTAAGGGATTTTTTTAAGTGCTGTAATTATGTGGATTTGG
>JAILGR010000162.1 GCA_024696565.1 Acholeplasmatales bacterium
ATATATAGATTATTACAACAATAAAAGAATTAGAGTAAAAAATAAAGGATTATCGCCTATTGTTTATAGACAACAATCCTTAAATATAATATCATTATAACTATCAAGAACCTCGAGTCCAAGATTTGGGGTTCACATCAATTAAGCCATTTTATGAATTTAAGCAAAGAAAAAAGGTTTAACACCAAACGGTATTAAACCTATTGTTCTTAAATGGCAGTGTACGCAATAACTAATACAATTTGCGTACCCCTCTTTAAAAAATGCGTACCCCTAGAGGTTTTGCGTACCCTTAGTCAGTTTTGCGTACCCCCATATTTATGAATATAAAATTCTTTAAATTCAAGATCAAATATGCGATGCTTAAGTTTCATAAAAATGATTCTTTAGTTTTCACTTATGAAATGGGCATCTAGTTCCAATGCACTGCTTGTTCCATGAAGAAAACTCACACTCAATTTCATCTAATTCCATTTCAACACCATATTTCTCTTTAACAAATCTAACCCCACTACTTAAAGATAAGAAAGCATTTCTTTTGCAGCATCTAGGTCCACCTATTTCGCTCATCTTATTAATAACTGATGATGTAAATTCCATATTTTCAGCATAATAAGCGGAAGAACTCAAAGGACTGACTTCATGAATAATGGCCAATACTGCCGCAACAGATGCAACAGAACCACACATCCCCCAATAGCCACACATTGCTCCAGGCATTTTAATTGTTCTTTCCGCTAATACATCAATTGCTTTTCTGATATCAATATCGCCTCCGCTATTTTTGTACGCCACCATAAACGATGCTCCATCAAGAAAATGATGCTCAGGTCCATGAATATTAACAAAATCCTTATGCATAATTGACTTTGCAATTTCTATAGGATTCTTGCTTTTATTTTTTAAAACTTCTTCTTTAATAAGCTTATATTTTTCATCCAATGTATATTCCATAGTTAATCACCTAATTTAAATAATTTTTTAACATTTCAATTTTATCTTTATCGATTGAATAATGAACCCATTTCCAATCTTTTCTAGCAACTACCAATTCACTATCAGTTAATATTTTCATATGATGAGACAAGGTTGATTGATTACATTCTACTTTTTCTAATAATTTACAAGCACATAATTCTTTAGCATTAATTAATTCTTTCAAAATGAATAATCTCGTTTCGTCCCCAATTGCTTTGAACATATTTGCATACTTCTTTAAATCCATAATTAACACCTCTCATATCGATATACATCAATATTATATATTCTCACATCGATGTTTGTCAATATGAACGCCAAAAAAAAGGCTTGATACGATATTGTATCAAACCTACTTGTTCTATAATGGCAATATATAAAATAACTAATATAATTTGCGTACCTACTCATTAGTCAATAATTTATTGTATGTTCTATCCATCAATATGGCTCCTAATGGGGCAGTAATTAAAATTGAAATAACAGCTCCAGTTAAAACAACTACTCCACAATCTAACCCTTCTGATAAAGCTATTGCACCAATTGATGCTTGAACTGTTGCTTTAGGCAAATAAGAAAAAATAATAAACAATTTTTCTTTTTTATTAAATTTAGTAGCAATCAAGCATACAATTACACCTATGCTTCTAAATATTAATGCTATTAAAACTACACCAACCAAAATTGCTCCATCTTTAGAAAAAGCATAATTGACACTTGTAGCAATTCCAACTAAAGTAAATAATAATATTTCAAAACAGCTCCATAAGGAATTATATGTTTTTTGAATTTCCTTAGCTTCTTCTTTTTTAAATATATTAACAATTAAAGTCATAACAACAATTGCTAAAAGTGATGAAATACTAAAATATGGCTTTAATACAGTTTCTAGTGCGATCATTCCAAATGATAAGCCTAACATAAATATCACATTTATAACTTTATTCATCTTTAATTTATTAATTATTAAAACTATTAACATGCCTACCAGAATTCCAAGAGCAATGCCACTTATTATACTTAAAGGTATTTGGCCTATTGTCCATGCATCAAAATTTGATGTGACAACTAGGTTTTTAAATGAATAAAATAAGACAATTACAAAAATGTCATCACATGAAGCACCTGCCATTATTAACTCTGGTACATTATGCTCTTTTCCATACCTCTCATCCATCAATTTTATCATTCTAGGTACAACAACAGCTGGGGATACTGCAGCAAGTACACTTCCTAATAATAAAGCTTCTAAATATGAAATACCTAAAAACATTGGTGCAAATATAGTTACACCTACTATTTCAAAGCATGCAGGTACGAAGCACATTAATATTGCAGGTCTACCTATCTTCTTTAAATTATTAATATCTAAAGATAGTCCACTTCTAGTTAATATAATAACTAAAGCAATTTGTCTTAAATAAGATGATATGTTTATTAGTGTATCATCTACAATATTTAATACTGATGGACCTATTAATATTCCTAATATAATATACCATACAAGCTTTGGTAATTTTATTTTTTCAAAAATAAATCCACCTAATATTCCAAAAGTAAAAACAATAAATAAAGATAAAAATATATTCATAATTCCTCCTTAAATAATAAAAAAAGCTGATTTATCCATGACAAAAAAA
>JAILGR010000135.1 GCA_024696565.1 Acholeplasmatales bacterium
ATACATTAATATTTGCTTTAGTTTTATTTGCATTATTTATGATAAATAAAGATATATATCCAATATTTAAATTTTCAAGTATTTGGATAATATATATTATATTTATTGAAGTTATGTATAACATATTTGATTACACAATTAGTAAAAAGTTTCTAGGAATGTAGGAGGCTATTATGAAAGAAACAGTAACAGTAAGAAATTTAATGGAAGCTATGAAGCTTGAGCTTTTAGCTGGTGAGGGTGGACTTGATAAACAAATTACATCAGATATGATTTCTCGTCCTGGATTAGAGTTTGCCGGATTCTATGATTATTTTGATAATAAAAGAATGTTATTAGTAGGTTCTAAGGATGCAACATTCTTACATAAACAAGGAGAAGAGGCTATAAGAAGAAATCTTGATTATATCTTTGGTCAAAATATACCTTGTGTAGTATTTTCAAAGAATGTAATTATTAACCCAATATTTTATGAGATGGGTAATAAATATAATACTGCAATATTGAGAATGGATTTACCTACTACAGCATCTTCATCAAAATTATATGTTTATTTACAAGATAAATTAGCTGAAAGAATTTCTGTTCATGGCACACTTATGGATATTGGTGGAATGGGTACTTTAATTATTGGTAAGTCTGGTATTGGTAAATCAGAAACAGCTCACGACTTAATTAAAAGAGGCCATCAATTAGTTGCCGATGATTTAGTTGAAATTATGGAGCGTGAACCAGGAAATCTAATTGGTACATCACCTAATGTATTAAAACGATATATGGAAATTAGAGGTATCGGTATTGTAGATGTTATTTCTATGTTTGGTGCCGCTTCCTTTAGAGATAAAAAGATGATTCGTTTAGTAGTAGAGCTTGAGGCTTGGAATCAAGATAAGTATTATGATAGACTTGGAATTGATGAACAAAAAGCTAAATATTTTAATACTGAAATTCCAAAGGTTACTATTCCAGTAATGCCTGGTAGAAACGTTGCTTTATTAGTTGAATCTGCCGCTATGAATGAAAAATTAAAATATTTAGGAACTAATGCGGCTAAGGAATTTGTGGAGAAGATTAACCAGAATGCTTCTGGTAAGTAGTGGAGGAATTTTATGTTTTTGTTTAAACCATATTTTAATATTGGTAATTTAGAAATTCATTATTACGCTATATGTATATTACTTGGTGTAATAATAGCTGTATGGTTAGGCTTAAGAGAAGCTAAGAAATTTGGTATTCCATCAGATGTAATATATATTGGTATTTTAATATGCTTACCTTTAGCTATTGTAGGAGCTAGATTATGGTATGTATTATTTAATTTATCTTCATTTCAAAACTTTGGTGAAGTATGTGGTTTTGTAAATGGTAGGTTTGTTGGTTTATCTGGTCTTGCTATACAAGGCGGAGTTATTTTTGCTTTAGTTGGTATTGTTCTTTATTGTAAACATAGAAAAGTATCATTATATCAAATCCTAGATTTAGTAGCTCCTGGCTTTTTAATTGGTCAAATCTTTGGTAGATGGGGTAATTTCTTTAATCAAGAATTATATGGACCTATTATTCAAAATCCTGGTTTTATTAAATTATTCCCATTTATTGCCGATCAAATGTATATAAATGGGGCATATCGTCATCCGGTATTCTTATATGAAGGAACACTAAATTTAATTGGTTTAGTATTGATTTTAGTTGGAAGAAGAAAGATAAGAGACCTTGAGACTGGTGATTTAATGGCATTCTATTTAGTATGGTATGGTATCGTTCGTATTCCAATGGAAGTGTTACGTTTAAATTCAGGTGTTAGTGATCCAATAATGTTAGGCGATACTGGAATTCCTGTATCTATTGTTACTGCAGTATTGTTTATTATTGTTGGTGTAGTATTCTTTATTTTAAAGAGAAAAGTATTAACTAAAATTTTTGCAAGACAAAAATATATTGAAACAATTGAATTAGTAAGTGAAAATCATATTGATACTTTAATTTTTGATTTAGATGGTACCCTATTAGATACTAAGACTTTAATCGATATGTCATTTATTGAAACATTTAAGCATTTTTATCCTGAAAAAGAATTAACTGAAGAAGAATTAGATTCTTTCTTTGGACCAACACTTAAACAATCTTTTTCAAGATATTGTACTGATGAAGAAAAAGTTAATGAAATGATTGAATATTATAGAGCATTTAATGTTGCTAACCATGATAATATTGTTCATGCTTTTCCTGGTGCCAGAGAAATGTTAAGAACATTACATGGTAAAAAATATAATTTAGCTGTAGTGTCATCTAAAAAGAATGATTTAGTAAAGCATGGCTTAGATTTATTTGGTTTACTTGATTATTTTGATGTTGTATTAGGGGCAGATGATATTAAAGATCCAAAACCATCTCCAGAAGGAATTGATAAGGCATTATCAATGATGAAAGGTGAAAGATCTATAGAAGATATTAAAAAGCATGCATTATATGTTGGTGATAATTTATCAGATATGGAAGCTGCAAGAAATGCCGGTATTAAATCTTGTGGTGTCCTATATATCAAACATCCTGAGATAATGCTTGAGGCTAAGCCTGATATGGTTATTAATAAGTTAACAGAATTAATTGGTATTTGTGGTGAATGATATGAGCTTTTCACAAACTGTCAAAGAGGATTTATTAAAAAGAAATAATGAAAATGAAATAGCAGATAAGCTTCAAATAGAAGCTATGCTTAGATTTTCTTCGGAAATAATTATTGGTAATCCTTTAAAGTTGGCTTTTAGTGCAAGCTTAATGTCTGTTGTAAGAAACTTTATTGTTTTAATAAAGAAGTATTATGATGTTGAATATGAAATTGAGTCTAGAAAGATATCTAGATTAGATCATCATACATTCTTTACTTTAATTATTTATAAAGGAGCTAAAGAAATTATTGATGATTTAAATCTAATAAAATATTCATCTAAATATAGGGATATGGAATTAGATGAAGAAGCTAAGGTGGCATATTTAAGAGGTGCTTTCTTAGTTAAAGGAACTGTTAATGATCCTAATTCTAAATCTAGTCATTTAGAGATTTCATCAATTAATGAAAATGAAGTATTATTTGTTCAAAAATTGATGAATGAATTTGAGATGGATGCAAGAATTGCGAAAAGAAAAAATTATTTAATTACTTATATTAAAGCTAAGAATATAATTGGTGATTTCTTATATTTGTTAGGAGCAACTAGCTCAATGGAATATTATGAGGATGTAATTATTACAAAGGAAATAAAAACAACGGCTAAAAGAAGTATTAATCTAGATGTTGCAAATCAGGATAAAACTAATAAATCAGCTAAAGAACAATTAGCTATTATTCGTTATTTAGAATTCAATTATCCTTTAGAAAAGCTTGATTCTAAGCTTTTAATGGTAATGAAGGTAAGAAAAGAAAATCCTGAGCATTCATTAATGCAATTATTAGATATTATCCATGAAGATTATGATCCTAAATTAACAAAATCTGGATTAAATCATCGTTTCCGTAAATTAAAGGAAATTGCTAAAGAGCATAGTGAAAGGAAAGAAAAACGATGAAAATAGAAGAGATACTAAAAAAGAAAAGAACATTATCCTTTGAAGTTTTTCCACCAAAGAAAACTGGCGAAGGAATGGAAAAGATATTTAAAACTATTGATGAATTAAAAGAATTAAATCCTGACTATATTAGTGTTACTTATGGAGCTAATGGTTCTAATAGAAATTCTAATGTAGAGATTGCTTCATATATAAAAAATCATTGTGGTATTGAAGCACTAGCCCATTTAACTGGTGGTCCTTCATCAAAAGAAGATATTGATAATATTGTTAAAAGATTAAAAGAAGAAAATATTGATAATATCTTAGCCTTAAGAGGTGATAGACCAAAAGATTATATGGAAGAATATTGTAAAGAATTTAAGCATGCTACAGACTTAATGGAATATATTAAGGATGAAGGCTTTTGTGTAGCTGGTGCATGTTATCCTGAGGGACATATTGAATGTGATACATTATATCAAGATTTAGTATATATGAAAGAAAAGGAAAGATTAGGTGCTAAGTTCTTTGTTACTCAGGTTTTTTATGATAATGAATATTATTATAGATTAGTAAGTGAAGCTAGAAAAATAGGTATTAAATCTCCTATTATTCCTGGTATTATGCCACTTGTTAGTCCAAAGAGTATACCTAGTATTAAAATGATGTGTGGTGCATCTATACCACTAACATTTAGAAATATGTTAGAGGTATATAAGGATAATCCTTTATTGTTAGAAGAATTCGGTATTAATTATGCAGTATATCAAATTATTGATTTAATTGCTAAAGGCGCTCCCGGTATTCATTTATATATTATGAATAGAGCCTCTATTGCTAAAAAGATATATATGAGGCTAGAAAATGTCTGCAAAGAATTATTCTAATTTATATTTAGCCATTTATTCTTATTTAGGATATAGAAATCTAACAAAAGATCCTAGAATAGATAAATTAATAGAAGAATCATTAAAGGAAATCGAAGAGATTTCCTCGTTTCAATATATTTATCAAGAATTTGATTACTTATTAGATTTCTTAAATCAAAAGCCATATTTAGATTATTTAAATGGTTCTACTAATTATTTAATTTGTGCAATGACTTTAGGTGTTAGTGTTGATAAAAGATCTAAGTATTATGAAAAAGTAGATTTAGAACGTATGTTTGTTTTTGACGCTACTGCATCAGCATATTTAGAATATTTATCAGATGAATTTGAAAGAAACTTAAGACCAGATTTGGGATACCGTTTCTGTCCGGGATATCAGGGAACGGATGTATCCGATATCCGTCTTTTATATAATCTTTTAAAAGCTAATAAAATAGGAATAACTTTATTAGATAGTAATTTGATGGTTCCTCAAAAATCAATGATTGGAATTGTTGGTATTAATACTACTCAAAAAAGATCCTGTCGTGATTGTTTTTTAATTGAACATTGCGAATACAGGAAGGAGGGATTAAGGTGTTATACGAAAAGGTAAGTATATTTGATGGCGGTATGGGTTCTGAGCTTGAAAGACTTGGACTACCTACAACTTGTCCTGAAGATTTAAATATTACTAATGCAAAAGATATTCAAGGTATTCACTTAAGCTATAAAGATGCTGATTATATTACTACAAACACCTTTGGTTTGAATAAGATTAAATATCATGGTAATTATTCAATTGAAGAAGTAGCTAAATCTGCAGTTAATAATGCTAGAGTGACTGGTAAAAAAGTATTCTTTGATATTGGACCTACTGGTCAAATATTAAAACCTATAGGAACATTATCTTTTGATGATGCATATGATGCCTTTAAAGAATTAGTATTAATCACAAAAGATATTGTTGATGGTTATATTGTTGAAACTTTTTCTGACCTATATGAAATAAAAGCTTGTATATTAGCTATAAAAGAAAATTCTAATTTACCAGTATTTGCGACTATGACTTTTGATAAAACAGGAAGAACTTTAACTGGATCTACTCCTGAAATAGTAGCAAATACATTAACTAATTTAGATGTAGATGCTTTAGGCGTTAATTGTTCTTTAGGCCCTGATGAATTAAAAGATATCGTTAAAAGATTAGCTAATTCAACATATAAGCCTATTATTATTCAACCTAATAGAGGATTACCAAAGATTAAAAATGGTAAAACGTATTATGATATGGAAGCAAGTCATTATGTTAATGTTATGCAAGAATATCTAGATATGGGAGTTTCTATTATTGGTGGATGTTGTGGTACTAATCCAGAATTTATTGAAGGTATTTCTAAATATAAGGGAAAAGATGTAGTTAAAAGAGAATATAAACCTAAAACAATAATTAATTCAGCTACTAAATTAGTTGAAATAGATGGTGTTAAAATTTGTGGTGAAAGATTAAATCCAACAGGAAAGAAAAAGCTTAAAGCGGCCCTAAAAGATGAAGATTATGATTATTTAGTTTCTGAAGCATTAAAACAAGAAGCTAATTCTGACCTATTAGATTTAAACTGTGGCCTACCTGGAATTGATGAAGCAAAGGTTATGAGAAATGCTGTTTGTAAGATTCAAGAATTTGTTGATTTACCACTTCAAATAGATTCATCAAATATTGATGCATTAGAAGAAGGTTGTAGATATTATAATGGTATTCCCTTAATTAATTCAGTTAACGCTACTCCATCTATTATGGCTAAAGTATTCCCTATAGTTAAAAAATATGGTGCTGTAATTCTGGGCTTAGCTCTAGACGATGCTGGAGTACCAAAAACTGCCGAAGAAAGATTTGAAAAAGCTAAAATAATAATAGATACAGCTAAAACTTATGGTATTCCAAAAGAAAGAGTAATGATTGATACATTAGTTTTAACAGCTTCAGCTGAACAAGATTTAGTTAAAGAAACATTAAAAGCCCTAACTTTAGTTAGACAATTAGGAGTTAAAACCGCTCTTGGTGTATCTAATGTTTCATTTGGATTACCTTTTAGATCTTTATTAAATAAAACATTTTTATCTATGGCTATGTATGCAGGATTAAATATGCCTATTATTAATCCAGCTGATATGGAAATGGTTAATGCGATATATGCTTATAAAGTATTACTTGGCTTAGATAGAAATGGTGAAGCATTTATAGATAGATTTGCATCATTAGAAGAAGTTAAAACTGATATGGTAGCTAAAGATAATAATGCTAAAGCCTCTATATCAGGTGAAATTAATTTATATGAAGCAGTAAAAAAAGGATTAAAAAATATGATTCCTAATTTAATTCAAAAAGAATTAGAATCTAAAGATCCTATGGATATTATTAATAATGTCTTAATTAAAGCTTTAAATGATGTTGGTGATGCATATGATAAAGGAAAGATGTATTTACCTCAGTTAATAGCTTCAGCTGAGGCTGCAAAAGAAGCTTTTGGCATTATATCTTCTAAGTTCCCATCTAATGATGAAGTAAAAGGAATTGTCGTAATGTGTACTGTAAAAGGTGATGTTCATGACATTGGTAAAAACATTTGTAAGGTTGTAATGGAATCTTATGGATATAAGGTTATTGATTTAGGTAAGGATACACCAATAGAAGATGTAGTTGATGCTTATTATAAATATAATCCTGATGTCATTGGGTTATCTGCATTAATGACAACTACAGTAGTATCAATGGAAGATACTATTAAAGCTTTAAGAAAAATAGATTGTAAAGCGAAGATTATTGTCGGTGGGGCAGTATTAACACAAGATATTGCTAATAGAATCGGGGCAGATTATTATTCAAAAGATGCCCTTGAAATGGTTAATCTTTTAGGCAAGATTATCCAAAAATAATTAAATAGTTATTTACTAGGCGTTTGGCGACAAACTTAATAAGGAATCAGGTGAAAGTCCTGAGCTGTACCAGCAACTGTAACGAAGACGAAATATATATGTCATTGGGAAACTGAGAAGACTTAAAGTAGGATGATGCGAAGTCAGGAGACTTACCTAGAAAATATAAAAAATTAAAAGGAATGTATGATTATTTAAAAGGCTGCTGGGATACGGTTTTAAAATAATATATACAAACAAGGAGAAATGAAAAAGAAGTTATTTGGATGTGCTATTTTATTAGGCCTAGGATTAGCACTAACTTCATGCTCTTCTAACGAAGAACCAAAAGGATCTTATACAGTTAAAGTATATGATTTTGATGGTAGCATGGTAGGTGAAAAAGTATTAGATATTAATAAATATCCAACACTTGAAAGTGGTCTAAAAGAAAACTTTTCTGTTAAATCAACAGGAGAAGGAGAAAACTTATTTATTACTAGCATAAATAATACTATGGTAGATAATAACTGGTACTTAGCATTCTATGAAAACAATACTATGGCATCTGTAGGAGTTGGTTCTGCAGTTGTAGATGATGGTGATGTTTTTGAATTCAAAAATGAATGCTGGAACACAACTGAATCAGGCTATGGTGCATTTGATTCATATGATGTATTAGTTGATAAAGTAGTTTATTCTTATGCTAAAAATAAACTACAAGATAAGCTTAAGGCTTATGATAGCATAGGTGCTATTCCATATGAATTATTAGGTATTTATATGATGCAATCTAATAATTATGATGAAAATTTCTTTAATACTAATGGTCTAGCAGATGCTTATAAAACAGCAATTACATCAACTGATGTAACTACCCTAACAGGTGCAAGCTTTGCTAAATGGTATTTTGGCGCTAGAATGATTAATACTAATTTAGATGCATTCAAAACTGCATACACTAATTATTTAGATAGTGTAACAGCTTATAATGAATGGGATGAATTTACACTTCCATTTACATTAACATTTGCTAAAGGATTAAATTTAGAAAGCCATGTTTCTTCAAATGTTATTAATACAGAATATTTAGCAGGAACTAGTATGGGGCCAGATGGATTATCTTGGCAAATTACAGGTTTAGCAGAATACAAAACTATTGAAGAATATGTATTACGTAATAATTTAACAAAGGCTGCATTAGATAATTCTTTTATAGAAGCAGGAAAAGGTGTATCTTTAGGTATTATGTTAATGGCTTATGCTGCATGTAATTATAATGTTAGAACTGCAGATTTTGCAGATTCAAAAGATGTACTTGAATACTTATTTGATAATTATTATGATGACCAAAACAATAAATTTAGCATTGAAGGTGAAGGTGACGTTTCATCTAACCAACTTTATGCTGCATTAATGGCATATAAGATTCAAAGAGATCAAAAGAAGGCCGTGAATATTTTTGCTTAAGAAAATAGGGAGGGCACTTCTTGGTGTCCTCCTTGTTTCATTAATGGTAGCTTCTATTGTCTATATAATTATTAGTAATAATCAAAAATCTAAATCATCAGGAACTATTATAATTGTTGTTAATTCTATAGATGATGAAATATTAGATCAAAGACGTATAAGCTATAACGAGGGCGACACTTTATTTGAAGTTGTAAGTAAAGAATACGAAGTAGTATATAAAATTACAATGTATGGTCATTATATAACTGGTATTAAAACTGACACTTTTAGCGTAGAAACTGATGGTTTAAGTGGTTGGATTTGGCTTGAAGTTGGTTACTTAAAGGATGGTAAAAAATATAATGACCAAATAGATTTTAATGATTATGATATAAAAAACGCGACATCGGGAATCGATGGACTAAATCTTGTAGATGGTATGATTTTTGCCATGAATCAAAGAGATAATAGTCATAATGCTTCTATACTAAATCATGAAATATCATTTACGAATAATAATTCTAATTTAATATTTCAAATAATTATTTATTCATTATGTGGATTATTTGTTATTGGATTTATTATTTATTTAATATTATCTAGAAGAAGTAATAACCCAATTACAATAAAGGAATTATGTATATTAGCCTTTATGACAGTTATCTTATTTATTCAAGAAGAACTATTATCATTTATTCCTAATTTTCAATTTACATTTTTGTTAATTGCAGTATATACAAAAGTATTTGGCTTTAAGAAAACATCAATGATAGTATTGGCCCATATATTATTAGATAATATTTTTATGGGTAGTG
>JAILGR010000173.1 GCA_024696565.1 Acholeplasmatales bacterium
ATTAAGTCTTACTTTGCTAAGGAAAAAGGCATTGATCCAAAAGATATTTTCACAGTATCTATTATGCCATGTACAGCTAAGAAGCATGAAAAAGATAATAACAATTTAATACTAGTAAACAAAAAAGGTTAGACTTTGAAGTCTAACCTAATTTTTTCACTTTTCTGGATATCTTACTCTATCCTTATTATAAGTTGTATGAAGTAATTCATGAGCCTTATGAGAGTTTGGTTCACCTAAGAACTTCTCATATAATTCCTTAATTTGAGGATTGTTATGAGATTGACGTAATACTTGTCTTTCGTCTTCTGAATAAAGGGCATTAGCTCTCTTTTGTCTATATGTCTCATAAATGTCTAAGCCTTCATTTGGCATCATAGATGGCTTAATGTATGGTTGTCCACCACCATTAATACATCCACCAGGACAGCACATAATTTCAATGAATGTATATGGGCTTGTACCAGCCTTGATTTGGTCTAATAAAACCTTAGCGTTCTTCATACCAGAAGCAACTGCAACCTTAATCTTAGCAGCACCAAGATCGATTTCAGCTTCTTTAATGCCTTGTAATCCTCTTACTTCAGTGAACTCAATTGGTTCTCTTTCCTTACCAGATAATACTTTGTAAGCTGTACGAAGAGCAGCTTCCATAACACCACCAGTAACACCGAAGATTACACCAGCACCTGTATAATCACCCATAATGTCTTGATCATACTCTTCATCTGGTAACTTATTGAAATTAATACCACTTCTCTTGATTAATCTAGCAAGTTCTCTTGTAGTTAATACGCAATCTACATCACGTATACCATCAACTTCCATTTCTTTTCTATCTTTTTCATGCTTCTTAGCTGTACATGGCATAATAGATACTGTGAAAATATCTTTTGGATCAATGCCTTTTTCCTTAGCAAAGTAAGACTTAATGATAGCGCCTTGCATTTGGTGAGGAGACTTGCAGCTTGATAAGTTATTTAATACTTCTGGATAGAAATATTCTGCATAGTTAACCCAACCTGGAGAACAAGATGTAATCATAGGTAATGTTCCACCATTTTTGATTCTTCCAAGTAATTCATTAGCTTCTTCCATAATAGTTAAGTCAGCACCGAAGTTAGTATCATATACACGGTCAAAGCCTAAACGATGTAAGGCAGCAACCATCTTTCCAGTAACTGGAGTACCAACAGGTAGGCCAAATTCTTCTCCTAGGGCAGCACGTACTGCAGGAGCAGTTTGAACTACAACAAACTTACCAGCTTGCATAGCTTCATCTACCTTGTTGATTTCACTCTTTTCCATTAATGCACCAGTAGGACATACATTTACGCATTGTCCACATAATAAACATGGAGATTCATTGAATCCACGGTTACCAGCTGGAGCGATAAATGTCTTGAAACCTCTCTTTTCGAAACCTAAAATACCAGTTCCGTGAGCTTCAACACAACGCTTTACACATCTACCACATAAAATACACTTAGATGTATCACGTACGATAGATGAATTTAAATCATCATAATAAGTTTCTGATTTTTCACCAAAGAACTTACCTTCTCTAGCACCAACCATTTGAGCAACATGTAATAATTCACAATGACCGTTCTTATCACATTGTTGGCAATGGAATGAGTGGTTAGATAAAATTAATTCTGTAGAAATTCTTCTTGCTTTTGTGGCTTTTGGTGAAGAAATCTTTATTTCCATGCCTTCAGCAACAGGGTAAACACATGATGCTACTAGACCTCTTGCTCCTGTTGCTTCAACTAAGCAAACACGACAAGAAGCTAATGAACACTCACCTTTGTTGAAATTACATAGTGTAGGGATTTCATAACCACATTGTCTTGCAGCTTCTAAAATAGTTAAGCCTTCTTCTACTTGATAAGCTTGACCTTCGATTTTAATGTTAATTAAAGCCATATTTTCCCCTCCACTACTTCTTTAAAATTGCGCCAAACTTACATCCAGATTGACACATACCACACTTAACACACTTTGTAGGATCAATTATCATTGATGCAAGCTTATGCTTAGGTGCAATGTAGTCTGTTCTTGTGATACAATTTGCAGGACAATTTCTAGCACAAAGACCACAACCGATACACTTTTCTTGATCAATTACATATTGCATTAAATTCTTACATACATGTGCAGGGCACTTCTTATCAACGATGTGCGCAATATATTCATCTTTAAATTTTGCCATTGTAGAAACAATTGGGTTAGCTGCAGTTTGACCTAAACCACATAATGAGTTTGCCTTAACTGCTTGTGCTAATTCTTCTAGATCTTCTAGATCTTGCATTGTTCCTTTACCATCTGTGATTCTTGTTAAGATTTCTAACATTCTCTTAGTACCGATACGGCATGGAGAACACTTACCACAAGATTCATCACAAATGAATTCCATATAGAATTTAGCAACGTCAACCATACAGTTGTCTTCATCCATTACGATAGCTCCACCAGAACCCATCATTGAGCCCTTAGCAATTAAGTTATCATAATCGATAGGTGTATCAAGGTCATCCTTAGTTAAGCATCCACCTGATGGACCACCTGTTTGAATAGCCTTGAATTCTTTTCCATTTGGAATTCCACCACCAATGTCATAAATTAATTCACGTAGTGTAGTTCCCATAGGTACTTCAACTAAACCTACATTATTAACCTTACCACCTAAAGCGAATACCTTAGTACCCTTACTCTTTTCAGTACCTAAGCCATTGAATTTAGCTGCACCTTCTCTTAAGATATAAGGAACTGTAGCTAAAGTTTCAACGTTGTTAATAATTGTTGGCTTACCCCATAAACCCTTTACTGCAGGGAATGGTGGTCTTGGACGAGGCATACCTCTTTGACCTTCAATAGAGTTAAGTAATGCAGTTTCCTCACCACAAACGAAAGCACCTGCACCAAGTCTTAGATGAACTCTAAATGAGAAGTCAGTACCCATAATATTATCACCAATTAAACCTAACTCTTCAGCTTGTTTAATTGCAATCTTTAAACGTTCAACAGCAACTGGATATTCAGCACGTACATAGAAATAACCATTCTTAGCACCAATTGCATAACCGGCAATCATCATACCTTCGATAACTGCAATTGGGTTACCTTCAAGAATAGATCTATCCATGAATGCACCTGGATCTCCTTCGTCACCATTACATACTACATACTTATCATCATTTTGTTGAGCATAAGCAAATTGCCACTTTCTACCAGTAGGGAATCCTCCACCACCTCTACCTCTTAAACCTGATGCTAAGATTTCATTGATAACTTCTTGTCTATCCATTTGTAAAGCTTTTTGTAAGCCCTTGAATGAACCAACACCTAAAGTTTCTTCAATAGCTTCTGGGTTAATAGTACCGCATCCATGTAATGCAATACGTACTTGTTTTTTGTAGAAAGTAATATCATCTTGTTTAGATACTTTTTGCTTAGTTGTTGGATCTACATATAATAATCTTTCAACAACTTCTCCGCCAATAATATCTTTTTCAATGATTTCTTTAGTATCATCAACAGATACCATACGATATAATGTATCTTCTGGTAATACTTTAACGAAAGGTCCTTGAGAACAGAAACCAAAACAACCAACCTTGTTAACAGTTACTTTGTCACCTAGATTGTTTTCATCAATTAAAGCTTGTAGTCTATTGATGATTTCTTGTGAATTAGAAGATAAACAACCAGTACCACCACAAACTAATAGGTGACGCTTTCCATCTTCTCCAGAGAATTTCTTTGTTACACAATCAACACATGCTTTAGACTTTTTTTCAAATTCTTCAAAGCTATTAATCATTATTTTTGTGCCTCCTGTCTATAAGATTCAATAATTTGTGGTACTTCATTCACACTAACTTTAGAATAAACCTTACCACTAATAGAAACTGCAGGGGCAATACCACACGCACCAATACAACGTAGTGCATCTAATGTAAATAGCCCATCTTCAGTAGTCTCGCCTGGTTTGATATGTAATAATTCAGAGAACTTATCAATTACTTGTTGAGAACCCTTTACATAACATGCAGTACCAAGACATACACCGATAACATATTTTCCCTTTGGCTTTAAAGAGAAATATGAATAGAAAGTAACAACACCATAAATTTCAGCTACTGGAATGCCAGTTCTTTCTGAAACTAGTTCTTGTACTTCTAGAGGAATATAACCATATTCCTTTTGAATGTCACTTAAAATTAACATTAATGGAGTTTCTTCGTCTTTATATCTATCAACGATCTCATTAATAGTCTTTTTAGCAACCATACTTAAATGACCCATATTATACCTCCTATAAAACTTTATAGTTTTATTGCTCATTAGTATTCCTTTTACATTTTAGCATACAATAACACTTATGTGAATACGTTTTTTTGTTTTCATTTTTGTTTCATAAAATATCTATATTTTAATCATTCAATTAACTCCGTTTTTGTATTCTTTTAATGCCATTATACGCAAAAATAAAACACCTAAAAAAGGTGTTTTATACAGATTAACGACGTAATCCAAGCTTCTTGATTAACTCTTCGTAAGCCTTAAGATCCTTGTCCTTAAGATAAGCTAATAAAGCCTTTCTTTGACCAATCTTCTTCATAAGACCACGTTTAGAAGAGAAATCATGAATATGTGTTTGAAAATGTTCATTTAATTCATTGATTTCATAAGTTAAGATAGCTACTTGAACTTCTGTAGAACCAGTGTCCTTAGCATCTTTACCATATTCAGCAACTAATTTTGCCTTTACTTCTTTTGTTAAAGCCATGATATTTTCCTCCTATTATTATATTCACGATATGCTAAGAATGGGACGGAGATACCCGATTCCTGGCATACGCCACAAAATATTATATCAAAAAAATCCTAAAAGGCAACCCTAAAATGAAATTTTATTCGTATTTATTAATTCTTTTTAAGCATTTTTCCTTATCTTGATTTAATTGATTCTTTAATTCATCAATATTTTTAAATTTAACTTCATCTCTAATTCTTTCTAAAAAAGAGATTTCTATATATTTTCCATATAATATCTCATCAATACCAAAAATATTAACTTCTAATCTTCATTTAGTTTGCTAATTAAATGTTGGATTATGACCAATATTAGTCATACCAAAATAATTATTACCATCTAAATTAACTCTTACTAAATAAACACCATTTTTAGGTAAATAATAATTTTTATAATCAATATTGGCAGTAGGAAAACCAATAGTTTTACCCATTTGGCTACCAATAAAAGTATTACCAGTAATTTTATATTCTCTACCTAATAATTGGTTAGCTAAACTAATATTTCCTGCACTTAAAAGCTCCTTTATATAGGTTGATGAAACCCTAACGTTATCGATTAAGATTTTATCAATTTCTTCTACTTTAAAGACTTTTTCTAAATCCTTAATAGAGCCCATACCTTTATTACCAAATCTAAAATCATAACCAAATACTAATTCTTTAACATTTAATTTTTTTAATATATTAATAAATTCATCTTTACTTAAATTAGAAAATTCTTTATTAAACTCAAAAATAATAAAATAATCAATTCCTAATTCTTTAACTATTTCTTCTTTCTTATCTATAGGCATTAATAAAGGATAATCATCTATTTGTTTTAATATAGAATCTGGATCTGGAAAAAAAGTAATTACAGCTGATTTATAATTTGAATTTTTACATTTTTTCATCAACATTTGATGCCCTAAATGAACCCCATCAAAAGCCCCAATAGTCGCACATATACTATCTAGAGTGGGAATATTATTAAAATCATTAATTCTAATTGTTTCCATTCTTACCTCCAAATAACACCATTGGCTTATATTTATTATTACCTACAGGTTCATATATTGCTAATACGCCTTCTTTTGAATTAACATAAAATGGTTTATCAGTAATAATTTGTCTTTCGTCTAGAGCAATACCATTTTTAACTAAAGGAATTAAATAATCTTTTACATTTAGGGTATCTAATCTAATAAAATCAAATATAGATATAACCTTATCTTTTGTTAAATCTTCTAATTTAATAGAGTCATCTATTTTATAATTACCACTTCTAACTCTTCTTAAATCCTTTAAGATTCCATATCCATTAAGTAATTCTCCTAAGTCTCTAGCCATACTTCTAACATAATAACCTTTAGTAACATCTACATAAA
>JAILGR010000231.1 GCA_024696565.1 Acholeplasmatales bacterium
AATATGATCAAGATACTGGTGATTCTAGATTAGATTATTATTATACGCCAATTGATTTAGTTATTGATATTAAAGAAGGTCTAAATGAATTTAGTGTTGTTTGTAGTCTAAAAGATATTACTAATTTAGATGGCAAAGAATATTTAGCTAAATGGAATAATAGAATAAATGAATTAAAGAATAGACCAGGTATTGATGATCCTTTATTTAAAGATTTAGTATATTCTGCTGATTCATTTATATCTAAAAGAGAGTCTACTAAATTAACAACTATTTTAGCCGGTCTACCTTGGTTTACTGATTGGGGTAGAGATACTATGATTTCATTTACTGGTTGTACACTTGTAACTAAGAGATTTGATGAGGCTAAAGAAATATTAAAAAGCTTTGCTTTATACGAAAAAAATGGGTTAATTCCAAATATGTTCCCAGATGATGGATCTATGCCAATGTATAATACAGTAGATGCTTCATTATGGTATTTTTATGCATGTTATAAGTATATTGAATATACAAACGATAAAAAATTCATAATAGATGAAATTTATCCTACATTACAAAATATTATTTATGCATATAGTCATAAAACAGATAACAATATTCATATGGATAGTGACTATTTAGTGGCTTGTGGTAACTTTGATACCCAAATTACATGGATGGATGTTAAAGCTCATGGCATAGCTGTTACTCCAAGATATGGTAAGCCAGTTGAGATTCAAGCATTATGGTATAATGCCTTAAGAATAATGGATATATTAAGTAAGGAGACAAATGATCCTACTAATTATTTAGAAATGGCTAATAATGTATATAATTCATTTAATCAAAAATTCTATAATCCAAACACTAAATGTTTATATGATACTATTGACCCAATTGATGAAAAAATTAGACCAAATCAAGCATTCGCCCTATCTTTACCTTTTAAGGTAGTAGATGAAAAATATATAGAATCTATTTTTAATGTTATTGATACTGAATTATATAACATTAATGGATTAAGAAGCTTATCTCCTAAAGATAAAGACTATAAACCTAAATATGAAGGCGATTTATGGACTAGAGACCAAGCATACCATAATGGTACAACTTGGGGATTCTTAATTGGAGCTTATTTTGATTCATTGCTTTATGTAGCCAAAGATAAGAATAAAGCTAAAGAAGAAATCAAAGAAAAGATTTTTAAGATTAAAGAACATTTAAATAGTGGCTGCTTAAATGGTTTTGCTGAAGTATTTAATGGTGATGACGCTATTAAAACTAAAGGTTGTTATACACAAGCTTGGAGTGTAGCTGAATTATTAAGAGCTTATTATGAGGATGTTTTATCTAAATGATAAATAATACTTACATTTTGTCAGTAGAATTAAATGATTATCCAAATTTATTTAATAGAAGAATTCATATTCCTATAGATTTTAATTTGTTTGAGATTATAATAGCTATCTTATCATCACTTAGAATTACTGATTATGAAGACTTTTATATAGAAATGGATAAAAAATATCAATATTATGAATTGGATTTTAATTATAATAAACAAGATTTTATAATTCATTATGGTAAATGTGATTGGACTTTTTTAGTATCATTCATTGGTATAGATATAACTAATGATGTAGCTTATTTAGTATCTGATGGTGTAGGATATGGTATTGTTGGAATGAATAAGGATAGATTTTATTTAATGCTAGAAGATAGTATTGATCATTCAGATGATACTAAAAACCCAATAATGGATGATGAAGACTTTGAATTTTATGATTTAGATATTGATTCTTTAAATGAAAATGCTAAAGAGGATTATTCTAACATTTATCAAATATATAGAAACAAGGTTGACAAAATAAAAACGGCATTATAAAATAGATTAAACTGGTGATTTGGAAAAAGCAATTAGCGCATTTATAGAGAGTAGTGGATGGTGGAAGCATTACAAAAGCGAAATTGTGGTTGGGCCAATGAGGGATTTAGTGAAATAATAGTAGCTAAATACGGATACTCCCGTTACGAGTTTGAGTGGCTTTTTATAAGCAATTTAGGTGGTACCGCAGGTTAAGCTTGTCCTATGATGGATAAGCTTTTTTTAATTTTAGGAGGCTAAAGGTATGAAAATTAAAGATGTAGAATTTGAAACTTATTTAAAAAATTATCCAAATGATAAAGGATATTTTGGAAAGTATGGTGGAGCTTATATTCCAGATGAGTTAAAGCCAGCTTTTGAAGAGATTACAGAGGCATATCAAACTATTTGTCATTCTTCACAATTTATTAATGAATTAAGAAGAATTAGGAAAGAATTCCAGGGTAGACCTACCCCTGTATACCATTGTGAAAGATTGTCTAAGTATTGTGGTGGTGCTCAAATCTATTTAAAAAGAGAAGACTTAAATCACACAGGAGCTCATAAGATTAATCACTGTATGGGTGAAGGTTTATTAGCCAAATTTATGGGTAAGAAGAAAATTATTGCTGAAACTGGTGCTGGTCAGCATGGAGTTGCCTTAGCTACAGCTGCAGCTTATTTTGGCCTTGAGTGTGATATTTATATGGGAGCAGTAGATATTAAAAAACAAGCTCCTAATGTTAGCCGTATGAGACTTTTAGGGGCAAATGTAGTTGAAGTTACTGATGGACAACAAACATTAAAAGAAGCAGTAGATGCCGCATTTGCCGCATACTTAAAAGAATATAAAGATTGTATTTATTGTATTGGTTCTGTAGTAGGACCACATCCATTCCCACTAATGGTTAGAGATTTCCAATCAGTAGTTGGTTTTGAGGCTAAAGATCAATTTAAGGAAATGACAGGATTACTTCCTGATGTTGTTTGTGCTTGTGTTGGTGGTGGCTCTAACTCTGCAGGTATGTTCATTCCATTTGTTAATGAACCAGTTGATATTGTTGGTGTTGAACCATTAGGAAGAGGTAAAGAAAGAGGTAATCATGCTGCAAGTATTACTTATGGTACTGAAGGTATTATGCATGGCTTTAATTCTTTAATGTTAAAGGATGAAAAGGGAGAACCTGATTTAGTATACTCAGTGGCTTCAGGTCTAGATTATCCATCTGTTGGCCCTGAACATGCTTTCTTACATGATATTGGAAGAATTAAATATGATACTGTAACAGATGATGAAGCACTAGAAGCATTCTTTACATTATCTCGATTAGAAGGTATTATTCCAGCTATTGAATCTGCCCATGCTGTAGCTTATGCTATGCGTTTAGCTAGAACTACTAAGAAAACAGGTACTATTCTTGTCAACCTATCTGGTAGAGGTGATAAGGATATGGATTATGTTATTGAAAAGTATGGCGTTGATTGGTTAGAAAAACACAATATTAAACTATAATTAAAGGGGATTATCCCCTTTTTTCTTTACTTTTTTTAATGTATAATTAAATAAATGTGAGGATAAGAATATGAAATATTTAATGTTATTTGTTGATAATTTTGAAGATACTGAAGCTATCAGTACAATGGATGTTTTAAAAAGAGGTAAGGATGAAGTGGTTGGTGTATCTTTGATGGAAAGAATAGATATCCAAGCCAAATTCGGATTTAAAATTCATGTTGATAAATTAATTAATGAAGTTAATTTAGAAGAATTTGATGCCTTAATTATTCCTGGTGGACCTGGTTCATTTTTAATTATGCCAAAGTTACAAATAGTAACTGATTTAATTAATTATTTTGCTAAAAGAAATAAGCTTGTAGCTTCTATTTGTGCAGCACCACATTTAGTAGGAAGACTTGGTTATTTTAAAGATTTAAATTATACAGTTCATCCTGGTTTTGAAAATCAAATAATAGGT
>JAILGR010000001.1 GCA_024696565.1 Acholeplasmatales bacterium
TATTGAAGAATACATCAAATGGTACAATGAAGAAAGAATAAGTGTAAAAAGAAAAGGATTGAGTCCACTTCAATATAGACAGCAATCCTTAACAAAATTATAATATTAAATTATCTAGTCCAAATTATTGGGTACCCAACAAAAAGGATGATTTTTTAATATTTAGTGTTCTTATTTATTATTTTTAAACCAAGTTCAAATGCTAAAAACATAATTTTAGTCTTATCATCTAATCTAACTCCACCTGATACACTTCTAGGTTCCCAATTAGAATGGTCTAAATTATCTCCTGCATAAAAGAATTGAAAGAATTCATTTTTTCTAAAATCACATAAAGCTTGCATGGCAGAACATTCCATTTCAACACATATTGCACCTTGCTTCTTTCTTAATACAACCTTATCCTTAGTTTCTCTATATGGTGCATCAGTTGTCCATGTTCTTCCTTCAACATATGGATAACCATACTCTTTTAAAACTTCTTTAAATTCTTCTTTATATTTCTTATTAACCTCAATTATGTCACTTGCTTTTAAATAATGATAACTTGTTCCTTCATCTCTTAATGCACTTGTAGGAATAATAATACCACAATCTTCAATTGATTTATCTAATACTCCACAATTACCAAGTAATATAATTCTTTTACTTCCCATGGCCATTATATCTTCATATTGGATAGTACATAGTGGGGAGCCAACTAATGATTGAAATAAGGCAAATCTTTGACCTTTATATTCAACCTCATAAATTGGATTAAGTCCTACTGCACAGTGGGCATAATCAATTAATTTAGCATCAAATGTTTGAAGCACACTATTAAATAATTTATTTGAAAAACAAGATATAGTTACTTCAGGAAAATTATCAATTTTATTTACACACATATCTGGATTAATTATCGCATCTTTATTTTCATCAAAATCATTTAACAACATAATTATAATCCTCCTCTTCAAATATAAATACTTCTTTTATACTCATAAGCCACCTCGAGGCTGTTTTTTTGTTATTATCTGTATTCTCAGTTTTTTATATTCAATAGTTCTTCTGCAATTATAACAGTCTCTTCTTGAGTTCTCATTTCATCACGATAAATAACTTTGAAACCAGAATCTTCTAACATCTTATAGTTTTCCTTAGAACATATTCTTGTAAGAATCTCTCGGTAATTATCTAAAGCCGCCTTTGGATTAGGTTCTTCTAACATGAGCTTGTAAAGAAATTGTTTTTCAGAATCTGGACGATCAAAAAAACGATTAATTCCGATTTCAGGATCAGATAACATCACAAGTACATGGTCAGCATCAGAAATTTTATGAAGAGTCTCAATGCTGATATTTGTATCAACAAATATCTTTTTATTATATGATTCTGGCTTACTAAGCAATTCTTCAAGAATTTCTAGTTCAACAATTTCACACTCTTTTTGAACATTATTTATCCAAGTAACGTACTCATCTGGAGTTCTTCTTATAAATTCACGCCAATCCTGAAGGTCACGAGTATAAGTTAAATTAGGAAATAACTTACTATCTAATTCCGGAAGCTTCACATCATGATAGTTTTCTTCAAGAGCTATTCCATTATGTTTTTTAGCTAGATTTTTTACAATTGTTGACTTACCAGCATAAGATGTCCCGATAACAAAATATACATTTTTTAAATCCATATTCTTTCTCCTGCATTCTTTTTAAATTATATCCTGGCTTTCAAAATAAAGTGTATCATTTTATTATTTATTCATTTCTTCAATAGCTTCTTTTACAATCTTTTGTAATTCTTCTGGTGATATATCAAGTCTTTTTGCTTCATCTAAGAATGCTTTTACATATTTATTTTTAAATAAGTTCTTTCTTTCTTCTCTTAACTGATTTAAAGCACCAGCTTTAACAAACATTCCTATTCCTCTTTTTTTATATACTAATCCTTCATCAACTAAAATATTAATAGCTTTATTAACTGTTGCTATATTAATATTATATGTCTTTGATAAATAAGTTGTTGATAATAACTGTTCTTCTTCCTTTAAATCACCATTTAAAATAGCATCCTTAATACCTTTAACAATTCTAATATAAATTGGTAAGCTTTCTAATAAATCAGGCATAATAACCTCCTTATGTTATCTACTTTTATATTTAACCAATTATCTAATATTATTTCAAGTGTTTTTAGATAAAAGATGTGCGAATTTTATCGCACATCTCTAGTGAAATTATCTTTTCCTATTTTTTTAAATCTTCCAGCCAACAGCTTCTTTTCTATCTAAGACAAATCTCTTATAAATACCATCTTTCTTAATTAGATCATCATGCTTACCTGATTCAACTATTTTACCTTCGTCTATAACAAAAATGTTATCACAATTTCTAACGGTCTTTAATCTATGAGCAATCATAATAACTGTCTTATTAGTTGTTAAAGAATCAATAGCCTTCATTAATTTTTCTTCATTTTCTGGATCTACATTAGCTGTAGCTTCATCTAATATTACAATTTTTGAATCTTTTAGAATAGCACGAGCTATAGATAATCTTTGTAATTCTCCACCAGATAATGTTGCACCACCTTCACCAACAATAGTATTAACACCATTAGGTAATATATCTACAAAGTCGCAGCATGCCATTTTAAGAGCATTATTTATTTCATCTATTGTAGCATCTTCTTTTGCCATTTTTAAATTATTCAAAATTGTATCATTAAATAAGTAAACATTTTGGAATACAAATGTAAAATTTTCCATTAAAGAATCAATATTGTAATCTTTAACATTTTTACCATCAAGTAATACATTACCTTCTTCTACATCCCAAAATCTTGCCATCAAATGGCAAATAGTAGTTTTACCAGAACCTGAAGGTCCAACGAATGCAACCTTTGTATTTTCTTTAATCTTTAATGATACATTATCGATAACCTTTTTCTTATCATAAGAGAAAGATACATTTTGAAATTCAATATTAGAAGAATTAGTATTATACTTTTCTCCCTTTATATCCATTGTTTCAATAGATAATATTTCACTACCTTTTTCTACACATCTTTCTATAATCTTAGATAGGGCATTAAATGTACCAACTGAATCTAATGCCGAATACATTACATAACTTGCAATAATAACTGTCATAGTTGTTGCTAAATCGTTATAACCATTAATAAATAATAAGATTGCAACAATAGTCATACAAACACCTATCAATCTTGTAATATAAGTTTGAATAGTTTGAACAGGAATCATTTTTAGTTCCACATTTTGATATAGTTTTGTACCCTTTTCATTAGCTTCATTGAATCTCTTAGAATACTTACCATATAAACCATAAGATTTAATTTCAGCAATACCTAAAACATAATCTAAAGTCGCACCAATTATTTCTACATCAACTTTTTCTTTTTCTGGTGTAAATTTCTTTCCTAAATATTTAATCCAACTATTAAATATTAAGAATATAATAATACCTGCTAATGAGACTAAAGCTATTCTATAGTCAAAGAAAAATAATGAAGCAACAACAATAAATGTATTAATTAATCCTGATGTGACAAGCATTACAACTCTTGTAGCAACATCAGCAAGTTGTTCCATTGTATTTGTTGTTACAGATGTTATATAGGCTAAAGAGTTATTATTAAAATATCCCATCGGAACATATCTTAAATGTTCAGCAATTTCGATTCTTTTTTCAGCTGCAGTAGAATAACCACCATCAACTTGAAGCATTGTAGAAATATATCTTAAAACAATAGATACACACAGTGGAATTAACATAATTAAGAAGGCATATAAGATAACAGTTAAGTTAAATGTTCCTTCAAATATATTCTTAAATAAATACCATATTGCAGGAAGTTTTGCAGCTTCACACAAACCCATCAATACAGTTAAGACAATAGCTATATAGAACTGTTTTTTTCTCTTTGATGGACAAAATGCAAAAAACACTTTTAACATCTTAATCATTTAGATCACCATCTCTTCCTTCAATATGTGACAACCACATATTCTTATATAAACTAGATTTTTCTAATAATTCATCATGTTTACCATGAGCTATTATCTTTCCATCATCTACAAGTACAATATCATCACTATCAATGATTGTAGATAATCTATGAGCTATAACTATAACTGTCTTATCTTTAATAAGATTTGATAATGATTTTTGAATAATAGCTTCATTTTCTGGGTCAGTATAGGCAGTAGCTTCATCTAATATTACAATTTTTGAATCTTTCATCATCGCTCTAGCAATAGAAATTCTTTGACGTTCTCCACCTGATAAATGGGAACCAGAATCACCAACTATAGTATTATAGCCATTTTCTAAATTCATAATAAAATCATGAACTCCACACTTTTTACATACTTCTATTACTTCTTCATCAGTTGCATTTAAATTACCCATTCTAACATTTTCCATTATAGATGTATTAAATAAATAATTACTTTGAGATACATAAGAAACCATCTTATTATAATCTTCTAATGTTAAGTCTTTAATATTTACACCACCAATAAAGATATCGCCTTTATCAGGATCCCATAAAGAAGCAATAAGCTTTGCAATAGTAGATTTACCAGCTCCTGATGGACCAACAAGAGCTATCTTCTTACTTGCTTCTATTTCTAAGCTAACATCATGTAAAACCTCTTTATCTTCATAACCAAAAGATACATTTTTAACCAAGATGCTAGAATCCTTAGGCATCTCTTTAGAAACTTCAGGTCTTTTTAATCTTTCCATAGATACAATTTCATCTATTTCTGAAAAGATAGTTTTAGCTTTATGCAAATCATCTAAATGTCCCATAGAACTAATTAATGGTGTAATTAAACCAATAGACATTAATATAGATATAGTAAGAACCTCAAGCGAAATATAACCATTGTAATACAAAATTCCACCTATAGGTAATATTGCAAGTAGTGTATATGGGGCAATAGTCATTGCAATACTAAAAGCTATATTGCATTTTCTTTGCCATTCAACAAAACATTCAGAACCTTCTTTAGCAGCAACCTTAAATTTTTCATAAGAAGACTGACTCTTCCCAAAAGCTTTAATTACTTCGATACCGTTAATATATTCAACAGCAGTATCATTTAATACTTTTGTTTTATTAATACAATTATTCCAATATTTTTGATAGCCTATAGACATAGTCAAATAAGCCACCATACCTATTACAAATGGTATTAAGGCAATAAGCCCCATTTGCCAACTAATAATTGTTAAATAAATAAATGTTCCTAAAAAGCCAATAATATTACCTGTAAATTCAGGTATTATATGGGCTAATGCTGTTTCTGTAGAATCAATTCTTTCACATAAAGTATTTTTAAGTGATCCAGAATTATGACTTTTTACATCACCTAAAGATGCCAAAGCAAGTGAATCAATTGCTCTTTTTCTAACACCTTTAATTGTTTGATATGCCGCTATATGTGATAGTGATGTAGATATAATATGGAATGCTCCTTTTAGTAAAAACAACACTAATAAAAGGATTATATCTAATGTATAATCATTAAAATTTTTATTGCCTGAAATCAATCTATTAATGATACTTGCAATAAAATAAAATGGAATTATTCCTGCTGCTACAGATATTAGTGATGTAAAAATACTAAATACATAATACTTTTTCTTACTACCAGCATAATCAAATATTATTGATAATAAACCTCTTTTTTTCATTTTCCCTCCTAAAAACCTAATAAATGTCTAAAACCCACAGTATAAAAATCATTGATTTCGTTACAAACCTTTAATAATTCCTCCTTTATTAAATCCTTATCTAATAAGTTAAGATATGCCTCCAAATAAGAATCTAATAATACGCGAAAGGAAACCAAGTTAAATTCTTTTATTTTATACCCTTCTTTTCTCATTTGTTCTAAATATCTTATAGTTGCTTCATATTCATAATTAACAATAAAATCCTTAAA
>JAILGR010000116.1 GCA_024696565.1 Acholeplasmatales bacterium
ATCTATATTACAATCCATAAATTGTACTCTTCTGCCTGACATAATATTAGAATCCATATATACAGGATATACTGGATTAGGAATATTATGTCAGGCAGAAGAGTACAATTTATGGATTGTAATATAGATAATCATTTTAAAGCTATGCCACCTAAGGAATTAAAAAATGGCATATATTATCTATGTTCTCCAAATAATCCAACAGGTACAGCCTATAATTATTTAGAATTAAAAGAATGGGTAGATTATGCGATTAAAAGTGAATCATTGATAATATATGATTCAGCTTATGAAGCTTTTATTAGAGATAAAGAATTAGTTCATTCAATTTTTGAAATTGAAGGGGCTAAGGAATGTGCAATTGAGGTATGTTCTTTTTCTAAGCAAGCAGGATTTACTGGTCTTAGATGTGGATATACGATTATTCCACTTGAGCTTTTATCAAATGGGTATTCATTAAATAAAATGTGGAAAAGAAGACAAGCTACAAAATTTAATGGAGTATCTTATCCTGTCCAAAGAGCTGCAGAGGCAGCACTTAGTAGTATAGGTGTTGATGAATGTAAGAAGAATATTGATTATTATATGGAAAATGCTTTGATGCTAGCAAAGTTATTTGATGAAAAGAAGATTTATTATACAGGTGGTAAGTCATCACCATATATATGGTTTAGATGTCCAAATAATATGACATCCTGGGAATTCTTTGATTATTTATTAAAGAATGCTCATGTAGTAGGTACTCCAGGAGCTGGCTTTGGTACTAATGGCGAAGGATTCTTTAGAATTACAGCCTTTAATACTCATGAAAAAACAAAAGAAGCAATCGAACGTTTAAGAAAGATATTATAATCTTTAGGGGAATTTTTATGGATCAGAAAACAAAATATATATTTGTCACAGGTGGAGTTGTATCAAGCTTAGGTAAAGGTATAGCTGCTTCATCAATAGGTAGAATATTAAAAAATAGAGGATTAAAGGTTTTTATGCAAAAGTTTGATCCTTATATTAATATGGACCCAGGAACAATGTCCCCATATCAACATGGTGAGGTATTTGTTACTGATGATGGTGCTGAAACAGACTTAGATTTAGGTCATTATGAAAGATTTATTGATGAAAGTTTATCTAAGAATTCTAATATTACAACAGGTAAAGTTTATTATTCAGTAATTAATAAGGAAAGAAAAGGAGAATACTTAGGTGGTACTGTCCAAGTTATTCCTCATATTACTAATGAAATAAAAGATAAATTAAAAAGAGCAGCAATAGAATCTAATGCTGATGTTGTAATTACTGAAATTGGTGGTACTGTTGGTGATATTGAATCATTGCCTTTTTTAGAGGCCATTAGACAGGCTAGAAGAGATTTTGGGTATGAAAATACATTATATATCCATAATACTTTAGTGCCATACTTAAGGGCCGCTGATGAGGTAAAAACCAAACCAACCCAACACTCAGTAATGGAATTGCGTAAGATTGGTATCCAACCAGACATTATTATTTTAAGAACTGAAGTTCCACTAACAAATTCTCATAAAGAAAAAATAGCTTTATTCTGTGACATTGATAAAGAAAATGTCATTGAAGCTATTGATCAAAAGATTATTTATAATGTAGCAGTTAGCTTACATAATCAAAAGATTGATGACATTATTTTAAATCATTTTAAGATAGAAGCTAAAGAAGCTGATATGACAGAATGGAATGATTTAATTTATCGTATAGAAAACTTAAATGGTGAAGTTCATATTGGTTTAATTGGTAAATATGTTAAGCTTCATGATGCTTATTTATCAGTTAATGAAGCCCTAAAGGCAGCAGGTTATTATTTTTATAAAAAGGTTGTTATAGATTATATAGATTCAACATTAATTACTAAAGATAATGCTAAAGATATATTAGGTAAATTTGATGGTTTAATTGTACCTGGTGGCTTTGGTGATAGAGGAATAGAAGGAATGCTTGAAGCTATAAAATATGCAAGAATTAACAATGTTCCATTATTTGGTATTTGTCTTGGTATGCAACTTGTTTGTATAGAATATGCAAGAAATGTTATAGGTTATAGCGATGCCAATTCTACTGAATTTAATAAGGATACAAAACATCCTATTATTGATTTACTTGAAAATCAATATAGTGGAATTGATATGGGTGGTACCCTAAGACTTGGTTTATATGATTGTAATATTAAAGAAAATACTAAAGTCTATAGTGCATATAAAGCAAAAGATATAAAAGAAAGACATAGACATAGATATGAATTTAACAATAAATTCATGGAGGTATTAAGTAGTGATTTAATGGTTGTAGGTAAAAATCCTCAAGCAGATTTAGTTGAGATAGTAGAGTTAAAGGACCATCCTTGGTTTGTAGGATGTCAATTCCATCCTGAATTCTTATCTCGCCCTCAAAGACCACACCCATTATTTAGAGATTTCATTGAAGCAGCTATAAAAAATCATGGAGAGTAAGGTGAATTATATGGAAGATTATCCACAGAAACAGGGATTATATGATCCTTCTTATGAGCATGATGCTTGCGGTATTGGAGCAATTGCCCAGATTAATGGTATTAAAACACATAAAACAATTAAGGA
Source organism: Acholeplasmatales bacterium (assembly GCA_024696565.1). Lineage (GTDB taxonomy): Bacteria > Bacillota_I > Bacilli_A > Acholeplasmatales > Anaeroplasmataceae > Anaeroplasma. The sequence goes on from JAILGR010000116.1 coordinate 2,607, forward strand.
TGCCTTAGATATTTTAATTCATTTAGAGCATAGAGGTGGTACAGGAGCTGAGGATAACTCAGGTGATGGTGCCGGTATCTTATTTCAAATTCCTCATAAGTTCTTTAATAGTGAAATCTTAGGCTTTGAATTACCTAATGAATTTGATTATGGTGTAGGACAATTATTCCTATCTAAAAATGAAATTCAAAGAGAAAAAGAAATTGAATTAATTAATAATGGTTTAAAAAGCGAAGGACTTGAAATATTAGGCTATAGAAGGGTACCAGTAGATACTACTGATATTGGTCTAACTGCCTTTAAGGCAATGCCATATATTGCCCAAGTATTTGTTAAAAGACCTGATAAAGTTCAAAGAGGAATAGCTTTTGAAAGAAAGCTTTATGTAGCAAGAAGAGTAATAGAATCTTTAGCAATTAAAGAAAATTCTAGATTATATTTTTGTTCATTTTCATCAAGAACTATTGTATATAAAGGAATGTTAGTATCTACTCAAGTAAGAAATTTCTTCTTAGATTTATTAGATACTAAAGTTGAATCAGCGATTGCTCTTGTGCATTCAAGATTTTCAACTAATACTTTCCCATCATGGGATAGAGCACACCCAAATAGATTTTTGTGCCACAATGGTGAAATTAACACTATTCGTGGGAATGTAAATATGGTTAAAGCCAGAGAAGGCTTATTTAAATCAGATGTATTTAATGGTGATTTAAAGAAAATAATGCCAATCATTCCCAAGGAATCTTCAGATTCTGCCATGTTTGATAATTTCTTAGAATTTATGTATTTAAATGGTAGAAGTCTAGAAGAAACTATTATGATGATGATTCCTGAGCCATGGGATCATGATAAGGATATGGACCCATCCCTAAAGTCATTTTATGAATTCCATTCCACATTTCAAGAGCCATGGGATGGTCCAGCTTCTTTGATATTTTCTGATGGTATCAAAGTAGGTGCTTCCTTAGATAGAAACGGGCTCAGACCTTCTAGATATTATATAACTAAGGATAATTATTTAGTATTATTCTCAGAAACTGGTTCATTAGATATTGATGAGAAGAATATCAAAGAAAAAAGGAGATTAGAACCAGGTAAAATCTTACTTGTTGATACATCAAAGGGAATGGTTATTTCTAATGATGATATTAAAAAGGAATATGCTAATAAAAATCCATACATAGAGTGGAATAAAAAAATCATTAAATTAAATGATTTACCAAAAGAAAAAAAGATTAAAAGAGAATATGATATCAATTTAAAAGAACAGCAAGTTGGTTATACATATGATGAATTAATGGACAGTATTATTCCATTAGCCGAAAAAGGTGCTGAAAAAGTAGTATCTATGGGTAATGATATACCTTTGGCAGTTCTTATGAATAAAGAATTTAATTTATTCCAATTCTTTAAACAAAGATTTGCCCAGGTTACAAACCCACCCATTGATTCTATTAGAGAAGAAATAGTAATGGCTACATTTAACTATTTAGGTAGTGAAGGAAACTTACTTAGTCCAACAGAGGCTAACGCCTTTAGAGTTAGAATTGATAATCCTATTTTATCTGATGAAGAATTTTATAAGATTAGAAATTTATATTCAAAGGGTATAAAAACAGAAATAGTTTCTATTTGTTATGACTATGAAAGAGAAACTATGGAAGAAGCATTAGAAAGAATATTTAATGAATGTGATATCAAAATTGATTCAGGAGCATCTATTATTATTCTATCTGATAGAAATCAAAATGGTATTGCTATACCATCACTACTTGTAGCAAGTGGTGTTCATCAGCATTTAACTAAAGCATTAAGACGTACTCATGTTTCAATAGTTTTAGAGGCTGCAGAACCAAGAGATATCCATCATTATGCTTGCTTAATTGGTTTTGGTGTTAATGCCATTTATCCATATTTAGTATATGAAACAATAGAATATTATAAAGATAGAGGATATATTAAATTACCATTAGAAGATGCTATTTCTAATTATATAAATGGAGTAATGCACTCTATTACCAAGATTATGGCTAAGATGGGTATTTCAACTATTCAATCTTATAATGGTGCTCAAATCTTTGAATGCTTAGGTTTAAATGATGATATTGTTTCTAAATATTTCACAAATACTCCATCATCTATTGGTGGTATAGGTATAAAAGAAATAGAAGAAAATACAATTAAGGTATATAAAAATGCCTTAAATCATAAAGATCAAACCCTAGATTCTTTAGGCTTACATGGCTATAGAAAAAAACAAATAGATCATATTTATGATCCATTAACTATAATGCATTTACAAAGTGCTTGTAGAAGTGGTAATTATGATGAATATAAAGAATTCACTTCATTAATTGATAAAAAGGTAATTAATATTAGAAATACCTTTAAATTGAATTATAAGAATTCTATTTCTATTGATGAAGTTGAATCAGTAGATGAAATTGTTAAAAGATTTAAAACTGGAGCTATGTCATATGGTTCAATTTCTAAAGAAGCCCATGAATGTATGGCTTTAGCAATGAATAGATTACATGCTAAAAGTAATACAGGTGAGGGTGGAGAAGAAAGAGAAAGATATGAAAAACTAGCAAATGGTGATTCTAAATGTAGTGCTATTAAACAAGTAGCTTCTGGTAGATTTGGTGTTACTATTGAGTATTTAACAAATGCCATTGAAATTCAAATTAAAATGGCTCAAGGGGCAAAGCCTGGTGAAGGTGGTCAATTACCTGGGCAAAAGGTATTCCCTTGGATTGCTAAAGCTAGACATTCAACTCCTGGTGTATCATTAATATCACCACCTCCTCATCATGATATTTATTCAATTGAGGATTTAGCCCAATTAATTTTTGATTTAAAGAATGCTAATAGAGAAGCAAGAATCTCTGTTAAATTAGTTTCTGAATCAGGAGTTGGTACTATTGCGGCTGGTGTAGTTAAAGCTGGGGCTAACACTATCTTAATTTCTGGTTATGATGGCGGTACTGGTGCGGCTCCTAGAACATCTATTTATAATGCTGGTATCCCTTGGGAGATTGGTTTATCTGAGGCTCATCAAACATTAGTTATGAATGGTCTTCGTGATAGAGTTAGACTTGAAACAGATGGTAAATTATTAACTGGTAAAGATTTAGCTATTGCGATTTTACTTGGGGCAGAAGAATTTGGTTTTGCTACAGGTCCACTTATTGCGATGGGTTGTATAATGATGAGAGTTTGTAACTTAAATACTTGTCCTGTAGGTGTTGCTACTCAAGATGAGAATTTAAGAAAGAGATTTAGTGGTAAGCCTGAATATGTAATGAATTTTATGAGATTCATTGCTAAAGAATTAAGAGAATATATGGCCTTATTAGGCTTTAAGACTATTGATTCAATGGTTGGTCATACTGAATTATTATCAATTGATTCTAAATATAAAGATAAGATAAATTTATCTAAATTATTATTTAATGAAGAAGTTGTTAATAAAGAAAGTGTATTTAAAGCTTATAAGCCAATTGATTTAAAGAATACAGTAGATTATAGAATGTTATTACCATTATGTAAGTCAGCTATAGATGGTGGTTTATCAAAAAGAGTTGATTTAGAAATATCTAATATTAATCGTGCTTTTGGTACTATGTTATCTAATGAAATCACTAAAAAATATGGTGAGGTTGGCTTAAAGGAAGATTCGATTATTATTAATGCCCATGGACATGCTGGAAACTCTTTTGGTTGTCTATTAACTAAGGGTGTATCCATTACTGTTTATGGTGATGCTAATGATTATTTTGGTAAATCATTATGTGGTGGTAAATTAACAGTTATTCCTCAAAAAGCGGCAACTTTTAAGCCAGAAGAAAATATCATTTGTGGTAATGTTGCCTTATATGGTGCTACATCTGGTAAATGTTTCTTAGAAGGTGTTGCAGGTGAAAGATTTGCTGTTAGAAATAGTGGGGCTTTAGTTGTATCTTTAGGCTGTGGTCAGCACGGTTGTGAATATATGACTGGAGGTACTGCTTTAGTCTTAGGTAAAATTGGTAGAAACTTTGCTGCTGGTATGTCTGGTGGTGTTGCTTATATCTATGGTTTAGATAATAAGAAGAATGTTAATAAAGAATTAGTTTCTATTTTAGATTTAAATGAAAATGATGAAGCATTAGTTAAAGATATTATTAAAGAACATATTTCTCATACTAATTCAAAATATGCTAAGAATATTTTAGATAGTTTCAATAAGAAAGATTTCTTTAAAGTATTACCTAATGATTATGCTAAAATCATTGAATTAATTAGTTATTATAAGAATACGGGGTCAGAGTCACCAGAACTTGATGCATTTAATAAATTTATGGAGGGAAAATAATGGGAAAGCCAACAGGATTTATTGAATATAAAAGACAAAATAAAAAGGAATTAGATGTAGCAATTAGAATTAAAAATTTTAATGATTTCCATATTCCTTTTGATCTAGATACACAAAGAATTCAAGCATCAAGATGTATGAATTGTGGAGTGCCTTTTTGCCAATCAGCAATGAAGGTTAATAATAAAAATGTAGGTTGTCCATTATCTAATTTAATTCCTGAATGGAATCATTTAATCTATTTAGGTTTATATGAAGAAGCATATAAAAGATTAGAAAAGACAGCTCCATTCCCAGAATTTACTGGTAATGTTTGTCCTGCTTTATGTGAAGCTTGTTGTTCATGTTCTATTAATGATGAAGCTGTAGGTGTTAGAGCTAATGAATTATTCTTAATAGAAGAAGCTTTTAAAAATGGTTGGATTAAACCTAATAAAAATATTAAAAGAAATGGTAAAAAGGTAGCTGTAATAGGTTCAGGACCTGCAGGTCTATCTTGTGCTAAGAAATTAAATAATGAAGGGTTTTCTGTTACAGTATATGAAAAAAGTGATAGATTTGGTGGATTATTAATGTATGGTATACCAAATATGAAACTTGAAAAAGATGTAATAGAAAGAAGAATTAAATTATTAAAAGAAGAAGGAATTATCTTCATTAAAAATACTAAAATTGGTACAGATTTATCTATGGATAAATTACTTAGTGGTAACGATGAGGTAGTCTTTGCTTGTGGTACAAGCTTACCTCGTCCTCTTACATGTACAGGGTGTGATGCTAAAGGTATTTTATATGCAGTTGATTTCTTAAAAGAAACTACAAAGAATTTATTAGAAGCTAAAGATTTTACTTATAATTTAAAAGATAAAAATGTAGTAATTATTGGTGGTGGTGATACGGCAAATGATTGTTGTGGCACATCAGTTAGAATGGAAGCAAAATCAGTATTAGAACTTGAAATCACTAAAGAACCACCACTAGAAAACACATTACCATGGCCTAATTATCCAAATAAGAAAAAAACTGATTATGGTGTATTTGAATGTAATACTATTTATGGAAAAGATATTAGAAGATATTCTACAACCATAGATGAAGTAATTAAAGATTTAGATGGTAATATAAAATCTTTAATAATTAAAAAAGTAAATTTTGAAGCTGGTAAGTTTGTAGATATTCCTAATACTAAAGAAGAAGTACCTTGTGATTGCCTAATTATTGCTATGGGATTTTTAGGTACTAAAGATGAAGATCTATCTAGTTATAATCTAAAATCTAATAGAAATAGAGTTATTTTAGATAATTTTAGATATAATGATAAAATATCTGTTTGTGGTGATATGAAAAATGGTCAATCATTAGTTGTTGTTGCAATTAATGATGGTATAGAATGTGCTAATCAAATTATTAAGAAGTATGAGGTAAAATAATGGAAAAGAAGCCATTTGTTACTAAAGAAAAAATTGAAGAAATAGTTAAAACATACCCTACTCCTTTTCATATTTATGATGAAAAAGGGATTAGAGAAAATGCTAGAAGATTAAAAAAAGCCTTCGCTTGGAATAAAGGATTTAAAGAATATTTTGCTGTTAAAGCTACTCCTAATCCTTATATCTTAAAGATATTAAAAGAAGAAGGCTGTGGTGTTGATTGTTCATCACTTACTGAATTAATGTTATCAGACATTGTTGGTTTTAAAAAAGATGAGATTATGTTTTCATCTAATGTAACACCAAAAGCTGATTATGAACTTGCTTCTAAATTAGATGCTTATATTAATTTTGATGATATAACTCATATAGATTATTATAAGAATATTGCACCATTCAAAGAGACTATGTCACTTAGATATAATCCAGGTGGAGATTTTACATTAAATAATGAAATAATGGATACACCTAAAGATGCAAAATATGGTATGACTAAACCACAAATGAAAGAAGCTATAAAGAAATTAATGGCATATGGTGTTAAACATTTTGGTATTCATGCATTTTTAGCATCAAATACTAAAGATAATGGTTATTATCCAAAGCTTGCCTCTATTTTATTTAAATTAGCAAGAGAGCTAAAAGAAGAATTATCTTGTGATATTGCATTTATTAATTTATCTGGTGGAGTAGGTGTTGATTATAAATTAGAAGAACCTAAAAATGATATTGATATCATTGGTGAAGGTGTAAGGAAAGCTTATGAAGAAATATTAACTCCTGCAGGTATGGATAATGTTAAAATATTTACTGAACTTGGTAGATTTATGTTAGCACCATATGGTCATTTAGTTGCTAAAGTAATTCATGAAAAACATATTTGGAAAGAATATATTGGTCTTGATGCTTGTGCTGTTAATTTAATGAGACCTGCAATGTATGGGGCATATCATCATATTACTGTTTTAGGTAAAGAAGGACTTCCATTAGATCATATGTATGATGTAACTGGTGGTTTATGCGAAAATAATGATAAATTTGCTATTGATAGAATGTTACCTAAAATTGATATTGGTGATTATTTAGTAATTCATGATACAGGAGCTCATGGCTTTGCAATGGGCTATAATTATAATGGTAAATTAAAGTCAGCTGAATTACTTTTAAAAGAAGATGGAAGTGTAAAATTAATTAGAAGAGCTGAAACTCCAAGTGATTATTTTGCAACTCTTGATTTTACTGAATTTAAGAAATAAACAAAAAACACACTAGTTTACAATACTAAATTGTTTACTAATGTGTCTTTTATTTTATGTGTCCGTTTTAATCAAACAGAATCCAGGCAGTGGTTTTACTTTCCTAAAATAACCTTAGTTAATTCAATTGGATCCATGATTTCATTTCCTTTATATACTCTCATGTTTCCTGATGCAATTTCATCAATTAAAATAACTTCATCATTATTGTAACCAAATTCAAATTTGATATCCCATAAGTCTAAACCTTTAGTCTTTAAGTCATCAGCAACAATCTTAGTGATTGCTAAAGTTTGAGCCTTCATAGATTCAAACATTTTCTTATCCATGATGCCTAATACTTCTAGACCTTCAGATGTAACAAGTGGATCACCTAGTTTATCATTTTTGAAAGTACATTCAACATAACCATTAGGGAATACTGTACCATTTTCGATATATTCACCATATCTTCTAATAAATGAACCAGTAGCTCTTAAGCGGCAGATTACTTCTAAACCATGACCAAATACTTTAGCTGGTAAGACTTCCATAGTAGCATTCTCTACATTTGCAGAAACGTAATGAGTTTTAATACCAGCTTTTTTGCATAATTCAAAGAAATGAATAGAAGTTTCAAGATTTCTCTTACCGATACCTTCAATCTTTAAACCTACAGAATTCTCACCTGGATCAAATACTCCATCCTTTCCTGTACAGTCATCTTTAAATTCTAGTAATACATTACCATTTTCTAAAGAATAAACATTTTTGGTTTTACCCTCATAAATTTTTTTCATTTTTATTTTCTCTCCTTATAAGTTTCTATTTTTATTTTAACAATTAATTTTATTGTTTTAAATAATTTTGTTATCAAACTTTTAATAAAGCGTTTTTATAATTAATAAAGGCATATCCTAAGATATGCCCATTTTATTATTTAGATGCTTCTAAAGCATTTTTAATATCATTAATTAAATCTTCTTTATTTTCAAGACCACAAGATAATCTAATTAAACCTGCAGAAATACCACAAGCTTCTAATTGTTCATCTGTCATTTGTCTATGAGTAGCAGTAGCAGGGTTTAAACAGCAGCTTCTTGCATCAGCAACGTGAGTTTCGATTGCGAAAATCTTTAGAGCCTTCATAAACTTAGATGCAGCTTCTCTACCACCTTTTAATTCAAATGATACAACACCACATCCACCATTAGGGAAATATTTCTTTGCTAAATTATGATATTTATCATTTTCTAAACCAGGATAATTTACAAAATTAACTTGTGGATGAGATTCTAAGAATTTAGCTACAGCTAAACCATTTTCTACATGACGAGCCATTCTTAAATGAAGAGACTCTAAACCTAAATTAATATAGAATGCATGTTGAGGAGATTGAATAGAACCAAAGTCTCTCATTAATTGGGCTGTACATTTAGTTATAAATGCGCCTTCCTTACCAAACTTTTCTGCATAAACAATACCATGGTATGAATCATCAGGTAAACAAAGGCCTGGGAATTTTTCTTTATTAGCCATCCAATCAAACTTACCTGAATCAACAATCGCACCACCAACAGATGTTCCATGACCATCAATATATTTAGTAGTAGAGTGGGTAACAATATCTGCACCAAACTCAATTGGACGGCAGTTAACTGGAGTTGGGAATGTGTTATCAACGATTAGTGGTACTCCGTGTCTATGAGCAGCATTAGCAAATCTTTCAATATCTAATACTGCTAAAGATGGGTTAGCAATAGTTTCACCAAACACCGCTCTTGTGTTTTCTTTGAATGCAGCATCTAATTCGCTATCAGTTGCGTCAGGGGCAACAAATGTAACATCAATACCCATTTTTTTCATAGTTACGGCAATTAAATTAAATGTACCACCATAGATTTGGCTTGAGGCAACAATATGGCTTCCGCATTCACAAATATTAAATAAGGCAAAGAAGTTGGCGGCTTGACCTGAAGATGTTAACATAGCTGCACTACCACCTTCTAATTCTCTAATTTTATTTGCCACATAATCATTAGTAGGATTTTGTAATCTAGTATAGAAATAACCAGTTGCTTCTAGGTCAAATAGTTTACCCATATCCTCACTAGTATTATATTTAAATGTAGTAGATTGAATAATAGGAACCTGTCTAGGTTCACCATTACCTGGTGTGTATCCGCCTTGCACACATTTTGTATCTATTGTAAAATCTTTCATAATAATTCCTCCTTAAATACTCTTATTATAACAAATTTGTGAATAATGAAAACA
>JAILGR010000121.1 GCA_024696565.1 Acholeplasmatales bacterium
AATTTGTTATTTTAATATTTATTATAAAATCTAGTTCGTTTTTGGCATCAAGTTGGTTTGACAAAGTTTAATCTTATGTTATAATTAAACCATAATTCAATTTTGATGCTTATATATTTATAATATATAGAGTGTTAGAAAGGAAGGATATAATGGCTAGACATACATTATCTGTGTTAGTAAATAATCATATGGGAGTGTTATCTAGAGTCAGTGGTTTATTCTCAAGAAGAGGATATAATATTGAATCTTTATCTGTTGGTGCAACAGAAGATAATAATATTTCTCGTATGACAATCGTTATGGAATGTGAAGACGATGTTTATGATCAAATTAAGAATCAATTAGCTAAATTAATGGATGTTCTTAAGTTAACTGAATTTAAAGATGATGAATCTGTTAAAAGAGAGTTAGCATTAATTAAGATTGATTCTAAAAATGAAAAGAGAAGTCAGATTCTAGAGATAGCTAATATTTTTAGAGCACATGTTATTGACGTTACTAACAATACACTAATCATAGAAATTACAGGAGATCAGAACAAAGTATCTGCCATTATTTCTATGCTTGATGAGTTCGGCATCAAAGAAGTAATCCGAACCGGAGTTACAGCTATCGCCCGTGGTGAAAGCGAATTAAAAAACATTTAAGGGAAAAAGAGGTATTTAGAAATGGCAGACGCTAGAATTTTTTATGAAAAAGATTGTGACTTACATTATTTAGATGGAAAGACAGTTGCAATTATTGGTTATGGTTCTCAAGGACATGCACATGCATTAAATCTTATGGAATCAGGAGTTAATGTAGTAATTGGTTTATATGAAGGATCTAAGAGCTGGAAGAAAGCAGAATCTCAAGGATGCAAAGTTATGCTTACTGCTGAAGCAGCTAAGATTGCTGATATCATTATGATTTTAATTAATGATGAAAAACAAAAGGCTATGTATGAAAAGGATATTGCTCCAAACTTAAAGCCAGGTAAGATGTTAATGTTTGCTCATGGCTTTAACATTCATTTTGGTCTAATCAATCCACCTAAGGGTGTAGATGTTGCTATGATTGCTCCTAAGGCTCCTGGTCATACAGTTCGTTCTGAGTTCCAAGCTGGTAAGGGTACACCTTGTTTAGTAGCAGTTGAAAGAAATGAAACTGGTAAGGCTTTAGAGATTGCTTTAGCTTATGGTGCTGGTATCGGTGGTGCTCGTGCTGCCATTTTGGAAACTACATTTAAGACAGAAACTGAAACTGACTTATTCGGTGAACAAGCAGTATTATGTGGTGGTGTTTGTGCATTAATGCAAGCCGGTTTTGAAACATTAGTAGAAGCTGGTTATGATCCACGTAACGCATATTTTGAATGTATCCATGAAATGAAATTAATCGTAGATTTAATTTATCAATCTGGTTTCGCAGGTATGAGATATTCTATTTCTAATACTGCTGAATATGGTGATTATATTACAGGACCAAAGATTATTACAGAAGATACTAAGAAGGCAATGAAGAAGATTTTATCTGATATTCAAGATGGTACATTTGCTAAAGACTTCTTATTAGATATGTCATCAGCTTCTGGTCAAGTTCATTTTAATGCATTACGTGCAAAAGCTGCTTCACATCAATCTGAAAAGGTTGGAGAAGAAATCCGTAAGTTCTATTCTTGGAACAATGAAGCAGATAAATTTATTAACAATTAATAAATAATGTATTTAAAAAATTATGGAAGCGAGATTTTTCTTGCTTCCTAATTTTCACATATAAAAGGGGGTGAATTTCTTGAATGTCAAGATATTCGATTCGACCTTAAGAGATGGTGCACAAGCAGAAGGAATAAGCTTTTTAGTCGGTGATAAGATTAAAATTGCTAAAGCTTTAGATGAATTAGGAATTGATTTTATCGAAGCTGGTAATCCTGGTTCTAATCAAAAAGATATGGAATTCTTTGATGTGGCTAAGAGTTTAACATTTAAGCATTCTAAGCTTGTGGCCTTTGGTTCAACTAGAAGATGTAACATAGATGCAAAAGATGATTCTAACTTAAAAGCATTATTAGATGCTAGTACAGAATATGTTTGTATCTTTGGAAAATCTTGGGATTTTCATGTAACACAAATTATTGGGACTACTTTAGAAGAAAACTTAAGTATGATTAAGGATACAATTGAATTTTTAATTAGCAATGGTAAAAAAGTATTCTTCGATGCTGAACATTTCTTTGATGGTTATAAAGCTAATAAAGAATATGCTATTAAAACTTTAGAAGTAGCTGAAGAAGCAGGAGCATTAACATTAGTTTTATGTGATACTAATGGTGGTACTTTCCCAGATGAAATGGTTGAGATTATTAAGGATGTAAAAAATAATATAAAAGCGGAACTAGGAATCCATTTGCATAATGATGCAGGTATGGCAGTTGGTATGTCATGTCTTTCTGTAAATTATGGTATTACTCATATTCAAGGTACTTTATTAGGATATGGTGAAAGATGTGGTAATGCTAATTTATCAACTATTATTGCAAATCTTGAATTAAAGAAAAATATTAGATGTTTACCAGAGGGTAACATTAATCATTTAACTCAAACAGCAAGAGTTGTAGCTGAGATTTCTAATTTTAAACTAAGTCACAACTTACCATATGTTGGTACAAGTGCATTTGCTCATAAAGCAGGTATGCATATTGATGGTGTTTTTAAGAATTCAAAATCATTTGAGCATGTATCACCTGATTTAGTTGGTAATGAAAGAAAATTCTTAATTAGTGAAGTTGCCGGTAAAGCAACTGTTCTTGCTAAGATTCAAAGGTTCTATAAAGACGTTGAAAAAAATGATCCTAGATTGATTAAGATTATTAATACAATTAAGGATTTAGAATATTTAGGATATCAGTTTGAGGGTGCTGATGCATCATTTGAACTAATAGTCCATAAAGCATTTGGTAATTTCAAATCCTTCTTTGAAGTAATAGATTTTAAAACTATTGGTGAAGGACCTACAGTTAAAAATCAAAATACTTCAAGTGCTATTATTAAAGTTAGAGTAGAAGGAATAGAAGAAATTACTGCCGCAAATGGGGATGGACCAGTAGATGCCTTAAATAAGGCATTAAGAAAGGCTATAGGTAGATTCTACCCAGTTTTAAATATGGTTCATTTATCAGATTATAAGGTTCGTATATTAGATGGTAAAGAATCAGCTACTGCAGCTAAGACTAGAGTATTAATTGAATCTACAGATGGTGTTAGTTCTTGGTCTACAGTTGGTGTTTCAAAAGATATAATTGAAGCATCATTTAAAGCATTGACTGATTCAATAGAATATAAGTTGTTTAAGGAGAATAATAAATAATATGGGAATGACAATGACACAAAAAATCCTTGCCGCTCATGCAGGATTAAAAGAAGTTACTGCCGGACAATTAATTACTTGTAAGCTAGATTTAGTTCATGGTAATGATATTACTACACCTGTTGCAGTTAACGTATTTAAAAACATTGGTGTAGATAAAGTATTTGATAAAGAAAAGATTTCAATTGTTCCTGATCACTTTGTTCCAAACAAAGATATTAAGTCAGCTGAACAATGTAAATATATTCGTGAATTTGCTCATAAGATGGGCGTTGTAAACTTCTTTGAGGTTGGTCAAATGGGTATTGAGCATGCCCTATTACCTGAAAAAGGTTTAGTAGTTGCTGGAGATGTTGTTATTGGTGCTGACTCTCATACTTGTACATATGGTGCTTTAGGTGCTTTCTCTACAGGTGTTGGTTCAACAGATATGGCATGCGGTATGGCAACTGGTGAAGCATGGTTTAAGGTGCCTGCAGCACTTAAGTTTAATTTAACTGGTAAATTACAAAAGAATGTATCTGGTAAGGATGTTATTTTACATATCATTGGCATGATTGGTGTTGATGGTGCACTATATAAATCTATGGAATTCTCAGGTGAAGGTTTAAAGAACTTATCTATGGATTCTCGTTTATGTATGGCAAATATGGCAATTGAAGCTGGTGCTAAAAATGGTATTTTTGCTGTAGATGAATTAACACTTGATTATTGCAAGAAGCATTCAAAGAAAACTCCTGTAGTATACGTTGCTGATCCAGATGCAGTATATGATGCAGTATATGACATTGATCTATCTACAATTAGACCTACGGTAGCATTCCCTCATCTACCTGAAAATACAAAGACAGTAGATGAAATTGGTGCTCATGATGTTAAGATTGACCAAGTAGTAATTGGTTCTTGTACAAATGGTCGTATGGAAGACTTAAGAATTGCTCATGAAATTTTAAAGGGTAAAAAAGTAAATCCTAACATTCGTTGTATCATCATTCCTGGTACACAAAAGATTTATTTAGAAGCTATAGCTGAAGGAATTATCCAAGATTTAGTTGAGGCTGGTTGTGCAGTATCAACTCCAACTTGTGGACCATGCTTAGGTGGTTATATGGGTATTTTAGCAGCAGGTGAAAAATGTGTTTCAACAACAAATAGAAACTTCGTTGGTCGTATGGGCCATGTTGATTCTGAAGTTTATCTTGCATCACCAGCTACAGCTGCAGCAAGCGCATTAACAGGATATATTACAAATCCTGATTTGGTCTAGGAGGATTATATGAACGCTAAAGGTAGAGCATTTTGCTATGGTGCAGATATTGATACAGATGTAATCATTCCTGCCCGTTATTTAAATACATCAGATCCAAAAGAATTAGCTGTACACTGTATGGAAGATTCAAAACAGGATATCAATGCTGGTTTACCAGTATTCTCAAAGAGAGTTAAAGAAGGAGATATTATTGTAGCACAAAAGAACTTTGGTTGCGGTTCTTCCCGTGAACATGCACCTATCGCTATTAAAGCTTGTGGTGTTTCTTGTGTTATTGCAAAATCCTTTGCTCGTATTTTCTATCGTAATTCAATCAACATTGGTCTTCCAATTTTAGAATGTCCTGAAGCTGTTGATGGAATTAAAGAAGGAGATACTGTATCAGTTAATTTTGATACAGGTGTAATTACTAATGAAACAACTGGTAAGTCCTTCCAAGGACAACCATTCCCAGAATTCATGCAAAAGATTATTGCAGCTGGTGGATTAGTAAATAAGATTAAAGGAGAAAAGAAATAATTATGGCAACATTTAAAATTGTTACATTACCTGGTGATGGTATTGGTCCAGATATTGTAAGAGAAGCAGTTAAAGTTATGAACCGTATTGGTGAATTATATGGTCATACTTTTGAAATTACAGAAAAAAGAATGGGTGGTATAGCTATTGATGTAGATGGTGTATCACTTCCTCAAGATACAATTGATGCTTGTTTAGCATCTGATGCAGTATTACTTGGTGCTGTTGGTGGTCCAAAGTGGGATCATTTAACTAATGGTGATAGACCAGAAAAAGGTTTATTAGGCATTAGAGGGGCTTTAAAGCTATATGCTAATTTAAGACCTGCAGTATTATATAAGCAATTACAACATACATCTCCACTTAAAGCTGAAATCGTAGGCGAAGGCTTAGATATTTTAGTTGTACGTGAATTAACTGGTGGTATGTACTTTGGTGAAAAAGCTAATTCTCCAGCTTTTAATCCAGAAAAGCCTGATTGCTGGGCATCAGATTTAGAAAAATATTATGTATATGAAATTGAAAGAATTTTAAGAACAGGATTTGATGCTGCAAGAAAGAGACAACATAAATTAACTTGTGTTCATAAGGCTAACGTATTAGAGTCTAGCCGTTTATGGAGAGCAGTATTTGAAAGAATTAAGGTTGAATACCCAGATGTTGAAACTAATGAAATGTATGTCGATAATGCTGCAATGCAATTAGTTAGAAATCCAAGACAATTTGATGTAATTGTTACATCTAATATTTTTGGTGATATTTTAACTGATGAAGCATCACAGGTTGCAGGTTCAATTGGTATGTTAGCATCTGCATCTTTAGGTGCTGGTAAGCTTGGTTTATATGAACCAATCCATGGTTCAGCTCCTGATATTGCAGGTAAGAATATTGCAAACCCTCTTGCAACAATTTTATCAGTTCCTATGTTATTCCGTTATTCTTTAGGATTAATGAAAGAAGCAGATGCTATTGATAGAGCAGTTAATGAGGTATTAAATCAAGGCTATAGAACAGGAGATATTAAGTCAAAAGATACTCCAGCAGATAAGATTGTTGGAACTAAGGAAATGGGTGACTTAGTAGTTAAGGCCTTAAAATAATTAAATTGAAAAGAGGATGTTAATTATGAAAAGTGATATCGTAAAGGTTGGCGTTGAAAAAGTTCCTAATAGATCTTTATTCAAGGCTATGGGATATACAGATGAAGAAATTGCAAGACCATTAATTGGTGTTGTATCAGCTAAATCAGAAATTGTTCCAGGACATATGATGCTAGATAAGATTTCTGATGCTGTTAAAAGAGGTATTTTAATGGCTGGTGGTACACCAATTGAGATTCCTGCTATTGGTGTTTGTGATGGTATTGCAATGGGACATCAAGGAATGAAGTATTCATTAGTTACAAGAGAATTAATTGCTGATTCAGTTGAATGTATGGCACTTGCTCATGCACTTGATGGTTTAGTTTTAATTCCAAACTGTGATAAGATTGTCCCAGGTATGTTAATGGGAGCACTGAGAATTAATTTACCTACAGTGGTTTGTTCTGGTGGACCTATGTTAGCAGGTAGAGTCGCTGGTCATAAGACAAGTCTTTCTTCAACATTTGAAGCAGTTGGAAAATATTTATCTGGTAAAATAACAAAAGAAGAATTAGATGAATATGAAAATAATTCATGTCCAGGATGTGGTTCATGTTCTGGTATGTATACTGCTAATTCAATGAATTGTATGTGTGAAGTATTAGGTATTGCCCTACCTGGAAATGGTACAATTCCTTGTGTTTATGCTGAACGTATTCGTTTAGCTAAACATGCAGGTATGCAAATAATGGAAATGGTAGAAAAAGGAATTAAGGCTCGTGATATTGTAAATGAAAAATCATTAAAGAATGCCTTAACAATGGACATGGTACTTGGTTGTTCAACTAATACTATGCTACACTTACCTGCTATAGCTCATGAAGCTGGTGTCCATATTGATTTAGATATGGCAAATGGTATTTCAGAACATACTCCAAATTTATGTCACCTAGCTCCTGCAGGTCCAACTTACATGGAGGATTTAAATGAAGCTGGTGGAATCCGTGCTGTTATGAACGAAGTATCTGAACTTGGTATCTTAGATTTAGATTTAATGACAGTTACAGGAAAAACAGTAAGAGAAAATATAAAGGGTGCAGTGAATAAAAATAAAGATATCATTCGCCCATTAGATAATCCATATTCTAAAACAGGTGGTATTGCGGTATTAAAAGGTAATCTAGCACCTAATGGTTGTGTAGTTAAACGTGGTGCTGTAGCCCCTGAAATGTTACAACATACTTGTGTTGCTAAAGTATATGATTCTGAAGAAGAAGCAATTGCAGCAATTGATGGTAATCAAATTAAAAAAGGTGATATTGTAGTAATTAGATATGAAGGCCCTAAGGGTGGTCCTGGTATGAGAGAAATGTTAGCTCCAACATCAAGACTAGCTGGTATGGGTTTAGCATCTGATGTGGCACTTATTACAGATGGTAGATTCTCAGGTGCAACTCGTGGTGCATCTATTGGTCACGTTTCACCAGAAGCTGCAGAAGGTGGACCTATCGCTTTAGTAGAAAATGGAGATAAAATTGAAATTGATATGATAGCTTGTACAATTAAGTTATTAGTATCAGATGAAGAATTAGCTAAGAGAAAAGCTAATTGGGTTTGTAAAGAACCTAAGATTAAGAGTGGATATTTAGCAAGATATGCTAAGCTAGTTACTAGTGCATCCACAGGAGCAGTATTTAAAGACGAATAAAATAAACCAAAAGGTGGTGTATTTATGAAACTAAATGGTTCACAGATTATTGTAAAATGTTTAATAGAACAAGGCGTTGATGTAATCTTCGGTTATCCAGGTGGCGCTGTATTAAACATTTATGATGAATTATATAAAAATCAAGACAAAATCCGTCACATTTTGACATCACATGAGCAAGGAGCAAGTCATGCAGCTGATGGTTATGCTAGATCAACTGGTAAGGTTGGTGTAGTTTTAGCTACATCAGGACCTGGTGCAACTAACCTAGTTACAGGTATTGCAACTGCCTATATGGATTCTGTTCCTATGGTCGCTATAACTGGTAACGTTGGTTGTGCTGCATTAGGAAAAGACTCTTTCCAAGAGGTCGATATCACAGGTATTACAATGCCTATTACAAAGCATAATTATATTGTTAAAGATATAACAAAGCTTGCAGATGTTTTCCGTGAAGCTTTCCAAATCGCAAGAAGTGGAAGACCAGGACCAGTATTAATCGATATTCCAAAAGATATTACAGATCCTAAGTGTATGTGTGAATATGAGCCAAAAATCATTGATAAAACAGTGATAGCTAAGCCTATTGCACCTGTATCTGAGGATGTAATTAAGAAAGTTGCTTCTATGATTCAACAAGCTAAGCGTCCATTTATTTATGCTGGTGGTGGTGTAATTCGTTCATTTGCCTCAGAAGAATTAAATAAAATGGCGACTATGATGGATATTCCAACATCAACTTCATTAATGGGATTAGGTGCATTTGATCAAACAAATCCATTATCTACAGGATTAATTGGTATGCATGGTACTGTTGCATCAAATAGATGTGTGGTTGAATGTGATTTATTATTAGCTTTAGGTGTTAGATTCTCCGATCGTGTATTATCTAACCGTAAACATTTTGCAGAAAATGCTGCAATTGTTCAAGTTGATATTGATAGAGCTGAAATAGATAAAAATATTCCAACTACAGTATCTTGTGTAATGGATGTAAAAGAATTCTTAACTAGAGTTATGAAATATCTAGAACCAAAGAAGAATCCTATTTGGTTAGCTTTAGTTGATTCTTGGAAAAATATATTCTCTGAAAACCAATTATCATCTACATTAAAACCAAGATTCTTTATGGAAGAAATTCAAAGAGTAACTAATGGTGATTGTTACATTTGTACAGAAGTAGGTCAGCATCAATTATGGGCTGCTCAGTATTTTAAATATACTAAGCCAAATCGTTTGATGTCATCAGGCGGACTTGGAACTATGGGTTATGGTATGGGTGCTTCAATTGGTACTCAAATAGGTAATCCAGATGCAATGGTATTTAATATTGCTGGTGATGGTTCATTCCGTATGAACTTTAACGAATTATTAACAATCTCTAAATATAACTTACCTGTATGTGTAATTGTAGCTAACAATGCTGTACTTGGTATGGTTAGACAATGGCAAACAGCTTTCTATGGAAAGAGATATTCAAATACAATTTTGGATACAGTTTTAGATTACGAAGCTTTAGCTAAAGCTACTGGTGTTGATTATTATTATGCTGACACTAGAAAAGCTTATAAGGATGCTATAGATAATGTTATCAAAAATAGAAGACCAGCATTAATAAATGCGATTGTTGATACTGATGAAAAAGTATTACCATTTATTGCTCCTGGTAAGCCTATCGATGATATGATGTTAAAGTAAAAAAATAACCTTGAGTTTTATTATCTCAAGGTTTTTCTTTTTCTATTAATTGTTTTTATTGTAATAATTATTTAACGCAGATATTAATGCATATA
>JAILGR010000156.1 GCA_024696565.1 Acholeplasmatales bacterium
TAATGTAATATTAACTGGTTTATTATCAACAATACAAACCATGTTCATACCATAAGATGATTGAAGTGGAGTGTATTTATATAACATATTTAAAATAACTTCTGGATTAACATCTCTTCTAAGTTCAATAACAATTCTTAAACCAGCCATTGATGATTCATCACGTAAATCAACGATACCATCAACAATCTTATCTTTAGCTACTTCAGCAATTCTTTGAACTATTCTTGTTTTATTAATACCATAAGGAATTTCAGTAACAACAATTTCAGCTTTACCATTATCAAAATAATCGATATGAGCTTTACTTCTTACAATAATAGAACCTAAACCATTATTATAAGCATCTCTTAAGCCATCAGCACCTAAAATTAAACCACCAGTAGGGAAATCTGGTCCCTTAACATATTCCATTAAATCTTCACTAGTTAAAGATTCATCCTTAAGTAGGGCAATACATCCATCTAATACTTCATTTAAGTTATGAGGAGGAATATTTGTTGCCATACCTACAGCAATACCTGTAGTACCATTAATTAATAAATTTGGAATTCTTGCAGGTAATAATACTGGTTCAATTTCAGTAGCATCATAGTTTTCAGTAAAATCTACAGTATTCTTATCAATATCTCTTAACATTTCCATAGAAATTTTTGATAATCTAGCTTCTGTATAACGGCTCGCTGCAGCACCATCACCATCAATATTACCAAAGTTACCATGACCATCAACTAAAGGATAACGATAACTAAAATCTTGAGCCATACGTACCATTGCTTCGTAAATAGATGAATCACCATGTGGATGGTATTTACCCATTACATCACCAACGATACGAGCTGATTTTTTATGCTGTACGTTTGAGAATACCTTTAATTCATTCATTCCATATAAAATTCTTCTTTGAACTGGTTTTAAACCATCTCTTGCATCTGGAAGCGCACGTGCAATGATTACTGACATTGCATAGTTTAAGAAGGATTTCTTCATTTTAGAGTTTACATCTAATAATTCAACAGATTCTTCTTTTCTTTCTTCAAGTGCTCTTTCAAATTCTAAATCTTTTTCATTTAACGCCATCTTGCCTCACCATCCTTAAATATCTAAGTTATCTGCAAAATGGGCATTTTCTTGAATAAATAACTTACGAGGCTCTACCTCTTCACCCATTAAGTCTTCAAATATAGCATCTGCAGTCATCGCATCTTCAAGATGAACTCTAACTAAAGTTCTATATCTTGGATCCATAGTTGTATCCCATAATTGTTCAGCATCCATTTCACCTAGACCTTTGTATCTTTGAACATCATATTTCTTATTTGCATACTTAGTTTTCTTTAATTCATCTAAATCTTCATCAGAGTAAACATAATCCATTTGTTTACCATATTGAATTCTATATAGAGGTGGTTTAGCAATATAAATATAACCTGCTTCAATTAAACCCTTCATAAATCTATGGAAGAATGTTAATAATAATATCGCAATATGTTCACCATCAACATCGGCATCTGACATAATAATAATCTTATGATATCTAGCCTTTGTAATATCAAATTCTTCACCAATACCTGTACCAATAGCACGAATCATTGTTTGAATTTCTTGATTTTCTAACGCTCTTGCAAGTTGAACCTTTTGAACGTTTAATACCTTACCTCTAAGTGGTAGGATAGCTTGATAATTTGAGTTTCTTCCACTTTTTGCAGAACCACCGGCAGAATCACCCTCTACTAGATACATCTCTGATTTTTCAGGGTCTTTGCATCTACAATCTGCAAGTTTACTAGATAACATTAAATTATCAAGTGGAGATTTTCTTCTTGTTGCTTCTCTTGCTTTTCTAGCATTAACTCTAGCACGAGATGCAAGTAAACATTTCTCAATAATAGTTTTAGCATCAGCAGGATGCTCTGCTAAATATCTTTCCATTGTTTCACGCCAAGCTTTATTAACTAAACCTCTAACCTCAGGGTTACCAAGTTTAGCCTTAGTTTGACCTTCAAATTCTGGATTTGGATGTTTAATAGAAATAACAGCAACTAAACCTTCTAGGGTATCTTCTCTTGTTAATTCTTCATCTTTCTTTAACATTTTATTATTATCTGCATAATCTTTTAATGTTTTCGCAAGGGCCATCTTAAAGCCTTCTTCATGATGACCACCTTCATGAGTATTAACATTATTAACAAATGAATAAATAGTTGTATTATAAGATTCATTATATTGCATTGCAATTTCAATAATTACATCTCTTTGAACCTCTACACCATCGCTATTTAACTCTTTATATGAACCAATAGAATTATTATAAATAATGTCTTTATTTAATGTTGCTTTATTACCAGTTAGGAATGTAACATATTCTTTAACACCACCTTCATAATGGTAAGTGTTAGAAATAATATTATTAGAATTTCTCTTATCTTCAACAGTAATTGTTAAAATACTATTTAAATAAGATGTTTCTTGCATTCTCTTACGAATTGTTTCGTAATTAAATACTAAAGTCTCATGGAACATTTCATAATCTGGTTTAAATGTAACAATAGTACCTGTATGATCTGATGTATCGTGCTCATATAAATCAGTTACTACAATACCACGTTCAAATCTTTCAGTATACTGTTTACCATTACGCATTACAGTAACTTCTAGCCATTCAGATAAGGCATTAACAACAGATGCACCTACACCATGTAAACCACCTGATACTTTATATGCACCATCATCAAATTTACCACCAGCATGTAATACTGTAAATATTGCTTCTAGGGCAGGTCTATGAGTTTCTGGGTGAATGTCTATAGGCATACCTCTACCATCATCAGTAACTCTAATTACATTATCTTCTAATATTTCAACTTTAATATTAGAAGCATAACCAGCTAATGCTTCATCAACAGAGTTATCAACAATTTCCCAAACTAAATGATGTAAACCAGTCTCACCTGTAGAACCAATATACATACCAGGTCTTTCTCTAACTGGTTCTAGTCCTTTCAAAATCTTAATTTTGTCGGCACCATAATTTTCTGAATTAGGATTATCTCCTGTTAATTCTTCAATTTCTTTTTTTACTTCTTCCATGATTATCTCTCCTTTTCCATTCTGATAACAAAGGCATTTTTTAATAATTCATCAGGTATTTCTATTACTGATGTTGTGCTAATAAAAGTTTGTTCATTATTTAAAATATATTTTATTAGTCTATTTATTCTATCCTTATCTAATGCTGCAAAAACATCATCCAATAAAAGAATAGGTTTTAACTTATATTTATTTTCTATATACATTTTTAAAGCTAATTTAATAACTATACATATTCAGCTGTTGCAGTAATGGTATCACTACCATTGGATTACTCCATTCGGAAATCCGGGGGTAAACGGTT
>JAILGR010000163.1 GCA_024696565.1 Acholeplasmatales bacterium
ATTAAGAGATTATTCAAAAATATAAAATAAAGATAACTGGGAGAGGTAAAGAATTTGTTTTCTTTCCTTATTCTATAGCATTAATAATATTAAAAAGGAGAATTTTATGGCAACATTAAGTTTGAAAAATATAAATAAAATTTATGATAATAATGTTCAAGCTGTATTTGATTTTAATTTAGATATAAAGGATAAAGAATTTATCGTTTTTGTAGGACCTTCTGGTTGTGGTAAATCAACAACACTTCGTATGATTGCTGGGCTTGAAAGTATTTCATCAGGAGAACTATATATTGATGATGAATTAATGAATGATGTAGCTCCAAAAGATAGAAATATCGCAATGGTATTCCAATCATATGCATTATATCCACATATGACAGTTTATAATAATATGGCGTTTGGATTAAAATTAAAGAAAGTGCCTAAAGATGAAATTGCAAGAAGAGTACAAAATGCGGCAGAAATTTTAGGATTAATACCATATTTAAAGCGTAAACCAAAGGCTCTATCAGGTGGTCAACGTCAAAGAGTAGCCTTAGGTAGAGCTATTGTACGTGATGCAAAGGTATTTTTAATGGATGAACCATTATCTAACTTAGATGCAAAATTACGTGTTCAAATGCGTACTGAGCTTATTCGTTTGCATGAATCTTTAGAGACAACAACTATTTATGTTACTCATGACCAAATTGAAGCTATGACTATGGCATCAAGAATTGTCGTTATGAAAGATGGACATATTCAACAAGTTGGTGCCCCTAAAGAAATATATGATAATCCAGTTAATTTATTTGTTGCGGGATTTATTGGAACACCTCCAATGAATTTTATTAAAGGATATATAAATGAAGAAGGCATTTTTGTTACTCAAGATGGATTTAATCTTGTTGTTCCAAAAAAACAATTTGATAGTATCAAAGAACAAGAATTTGTTGGAAAAGATATAATTTTAGGCGTTAGACCAGAAGAATTATATAGTGATAATGAACATTTAAATAATGAAGAAAATGTATTAGAAGTAAAAGTAGATGTTTCTGAATTATTAGGAGCAACAACTAATGTTCATTTCTTTATTAATGATTGTAAGATTACAGCCTCTATAGCAGGTGCGCCAAAACTTCATGGTGGAGATACATTTAAGGTGTATTTTGATCTAACTAAATGTCATATATTCGACCCTGAAACTACTAAATGCTTAACAACAATTTAATATGAATTATATATTTTATAATCAAAATAACTAAAAATTTAATACTAAAAATGAAGACAAATAATGAAAATAATTCATAAAAATGCCACTTTTTATGTGGAACAAAAGGTGGTATTTCCATATTGAATTTCCATAAAATTGAAGGAATTATTACCTTGATTTTGCAAAATGGCATTATGAAAGTGAATGAAAGTTAAAAAAAGTCAAAATTTATATTTGAAAACGCTTGACATATCCTTCAACATGTTTATAATGAAGGCAGAATTTATAGGGACAAAATTTATTTTTTTATGGTAATGTGGTAACGATACCACAAGAGAGGAGACATAATGAAAAAAGTATTTTTATCCGTTTTATCTATTCTAGGTGTAGCATCATGTTTTGCCCTTACATCTTGCGGTGGTGGAGATGAAGGCGAGAGTGCTAATCAAAAGGTAATTAAAATCTGGGCTCATAAGTCAGAAGCAGAAGCTGAAGGTATGGTTTATGCGGCTATTGCTGATTCATTTAATGATGCTGGTTTTAAAACTGCCGATGGAACTAAAGATCTTAAGGTTAAGATTGAATACAAAAATTCAAGCGATACTTTAGCAACAGCAATTCAAGCAGAAATATTAGCTGGAGGACTTCCTGATATTGTAGCTGTAGATGCACCTAATATTAGTGCGTATGCAGATGCAGAAATATTAACAGATATTTCACCATATATATCAGAAGAAACAAAAAATAGTTATGTTAATTCCGTTATTGAGCAAGGAACATATAAGGGTGGTTTATATGCTTTAAGTGCAATGGATGCTCCAACAGGAATGTATTATAATAAAGATTTATTAAAGCAAGTAGGATATGAAGAAAGTGATTTTGGAACACCAACAAATCCATGGAGCTTTAAGGATACAATGGAGGCAATGAAGAAATTAAAGGATGCAAGCCTACCATATCAAATCAAGCTTAATCTAGGATTTGGTGGCGATGAAGGAGTTATGTATTTATATTCTTCATTAGTATATTCAGCTGGAGGAACATTTGCAGGAGCAAATGGTAAAGCCGATGGCTATTTAAATAGTGAAGAAAGTATAGCAGGAATTAAGCAATTAGAGCCATTCTTTAGTGTAGAAGAAGATGGAAAGAGCTGGATATATAATGGTTCAAATACAGATGCGTTAGCGACAAAAGAATGTGCATTTGAGATATATGGACCATGGAATATTGCATCATTTGCGAAGAACTATAGTGAATTTGTACAAGAATATGGAATAATGCCAATGCCAGTATATGAATCTGAAAGTGGAGTTAAAGGAAAAGCCGTTGCCGGATGTGGATCATGGGGCTTTGGAGTAACACCATATTCAAAAGATATAGCATCAGCAGCAACAGTATTACAATACTTTACAGGGGAAGAAGCGACAAAACTTTTATATCAATCAATCGGAACGTTCCCAACAAATAAGAATGTATTAGCAACATCAGAAGAATTCCAAACAGGACAGTTAAAAGAGATGGCAGATATATTAAATACGTGTGCAACACCAAGACCACAATTAGTAAATTATCCAATATTAAGTTCAAATTATTCATCAATAATTGAATATATAGAAACAGCATATGGGGAAGAGAACTATAATTTAAAATCATATGTAGATAAGGCAGTACAACAAATCGATAGATAAGACTTAAAGGGGAGGTAATTATGTTAAAACAAACTAAAGGGATAAAAATAAAACAGCATTACAAACTATTTAAACATACATATAGTACGCAAGATACAATAGTAGGGTGGGCCTTTTTATTACCAGCAGTAATTTTAGGTTTGATTTTTATCATTACTCCCATGATTATATCATTATCATATAGTTTTACAGATGCGAATTTACTTAGACTAAATCAAATAAATTTTGTAGGGTTTGAGCAATTTATCAATGCATTTAAAGATCAAGATATGTGGCAAGCATTTGGAAATACGATGAAATTCGTAGGATGTGTAGTACCACTACAGTTGATAGTAGCATTTGCGTTAGCATTAATATTAAATTCAAAAGTGAAGTTTAATACATTCTTCCGATGGGCATTTTTCGTACCAGTAATGTTATCACTAGCAGTTACATCAATGTTATGGATGAATTTATTAAATGAACAAGATGGATTAATCAATGCGATATTAGAAGCAATGGGCTTAGGAAGACAAAGATTTTTAGAAGATCCAAAGCAAGCAATGAATATCATAATCATAATATCTGCATGGCAAGGAGCCGGATATCAAATGCTAATATTCTTATCCGCATTAAAAAATATACCAAAAGATGTATATGAAGCAGCAGAAATAGATGGAGCAAATAAATGGCAAAAACTAATATATGTAACATGTCCATTAATAAAATCGACATTCTCATTTATATTAGTCACAATGCTAATAGGAGCATTTAGATTAATAACACAACCAATGATAATGACAAATGGAGGACCAACAGGTTCAACAATGACAATGTCATTCTATATCTATAGACAAGGTATCACATATAGATCAGTAGGATATTCAAGTGCAATAGCCCTACTATATACAATATTTATGGCAACAATCGCTTTAACATTAAATAAAGTGACAGGTAAAGATAATACAAAATAGGAGGTAGCTATGGAAAAAACTGAGACAATAAAGTTTTCTATCAAAAAAGAAAATAAAGTTAAACATAGTAAAACTCCATTAAAATATGCATTAAAAGTATTAATGTATATAGGATTATTTGCATTATCACTTTTATTCTTATTTCCAGTAATATGGATGGTAATGAATAGTTTTAAAAGTCAAGCACAGGTTTATGAGACAATTTCAAGTATAAGAACATTCTTACCAGCGACATGGAGATTTTGGGAATGGTTTGAATCATACAAATCATTATTTACAACATTTGAGAATTTTGGACGTTCAATATGGAATTCAATAGTTTATTGTTCTGTAGTAATACTTGGGGTTTTACTAGTTAATTCATTAGCAGGATATGCATTATCAAGATTTGTATTTCCAGGACATAAGCTAGTAGTAAATATAATAATTATCATCTTACTAGTACCAGTTGAAACATCAATAGTTCCATTATATGTAATATTAAAAAATATGGGGTTATTAACAAAAGAATTGCGTGTTATAGGTTATTTAATACCAAGCTTTTGTTCACCAATGTATATATTTATGTTTAGAAATTATTTCTTAGGAATACCACGTGAATTAGAAGAATCAGCTCAGTTAGATGGAGCAGGAAGATTAACAACATTCTTTAGAGTAATTGTTCCATGTAGCTTACCTGTATTTGCTACAGTAGCAATCTTTACATTCATGGGTCAATGGAATGAATATGTATTTGCCCAATTAATGTTTTCAGATCCAAAAGAACAACCATTACAGGTATTCTTACAATTAATCAATACATTTAATCCAAAAGATATTTCAGTTGTAATGGCATCATTAACATTCTCAACAATACCTATTGCCTTATTCTATGTATTCTGTCAAAGATACATTATAGAAGGCGTAGCTTTTACAGGCTTAAAATAGGTGCCTCTATAGATGTCATTTGAATATGCGATTTATTAATATAATTTATGAGACTTTATGGTGTCATTAAGGGATAGGAGAAGAAAAAATGGCTAGTGTTAGATTAAAAAATGTTAAAAAGATTTATGATAATAAAGTAGTTGCAGTTCATGATTTTAATCTTGATATTGCAGACAAAGAATTTATTGTTTTCGTTGGACCGTCAGGCTGTGGTAAGTCTACGACACTTCGTATGATTGCTGGCCTAGAGGGAATTTCTGACGGAAAAATAGAGATTGATGGTGTCGTAGTTAATGATTTACAGCCTAAAGATCGTGGTGTTGCAATGGTTTTCCAAAATTACGCCTTATACCCACATATGACTGTATATCAAAATATGGCATTCTCTTTGAAATTGAAGAAGGTTCCAAAGGAGGAAATAGATAAGAAAGTAACAGCTGCAGCCGATACTTTAGGTATTTTAGAATTATTGACTAGAAAACCACGTGCTCTATCAGGTGGTCAACGTCAAAGAGTTGCCATTGGTCGTGCAATGGTTCGTGATGCTAAAGTATTTTTAATGGATGAACCATTATCAAACCTTGATGCAAAACTTCGTAATCAAATGAGAGCCGAGCTTATTTTATTACATAAGAAGATCGACACAACATTTATCTATGTAACACATGACCAAACCGAAGCTATGACATTAGGAGATCGTATAGTAATTATGGAGGATGGGTTTATTCAGCAAGTTGGTACTCCTACAGAAGTATTTGAAGAACCAGATAACTTATTTGTTGCTGAATTCATAGGTGCTCCTAAGATGAATATTTTTGATGCAAGACTTATTAAGTCTAGTGATGGATATTATGTAAGAACTTTTGATGCTGATATCCCAGTTGATGGACTTAAAGGTGAAAGATTAACTGAACTAAATATTAAATCACAAGAAATATTATTGGGCGTTCGTCCTGAGCATATCGTTTTAGCAAAAGAGGGGGCACCAAATGCTTTTCCAGCAACAATAGAGGTTACTGAAATGATGGGTTCTGAATTACATTTACATGTTTATACTGATGATGAAACAAATCTAATTGTTAGAGTTCCTATCATGTCATTATCTCGTGAAATGAGGGCGGCTATGGTATATGGTGCTAGAATGTGGCTTACATTTGAGGCTAATGTTATGCATTTCTTTGATGCTGAAAATAAATATAACATTTTAAAGGCTGATTCAATCGATATTATTAGTGCATAAAATATTTTATTAATTCATATAAAAACTTCTTTACGTCAAAATAAAGAAGTTTTTTCTATTTATTGGTATAATATGACATGGTAAAATATTCTTGGGTGATTTAAAAATGGATAAGAATATAAAATGTGCTATGAAGCATTATTCTATGGATGATTATGATAATATGATTCATTTTTTAATTCAATTAAATGAAGAAAATAAAACAAACTCAAATTGGAATTGGGCAAGATTTGAGTGGATGATTGGACATTCCTATACCAATTTAGATACTATTGATACTATTGGATTGTGGTATTTTAATGATACTATTGTTGCCGCTTGTGTATATGATATGTATTTTGG
>JAILGR010000164.1 GCA_024696565.1 Acholeplasmatales bacterium
TAAAAGAATATTTAGATGATCAAATTTTATTTGATGTATCTAAATTAATAATTGAGAATAAATTATCAAAAGCTTATGATTTGTTAATAGATTATGTTAAAGAGAACAAAAAAACATTTATTAATATTTTACAAAATCAAAAAGGGGTAGACGTTATTGATTATGCCTTCCACACCTCTATTCGTATGAATATTCAAAAAATATTATATGATTATGAACCAATACTAAAGATATATTTACCAGATGAATTTATGATTCATTTCGCACATGAAATTGCTGAAGAATACCTAAAAGCTATCAAGCTCCAAATATATAACAATACTAATTCAGAGATGCTTAAAAAGCTTTTTGTATTATATTCTGAATCTATTTCATCTAAATTAGTTAGAGTAGCAAGAGCTAAAATATTTGATTAAGCCTAGAAATAGGCTTTTTATTTATGAAAAAAAAGCCTATTAATTTTAGGCTAGTCTTCATCATTTTCTTCTTCAATTGGTCTTTGTAATTCTTCTTTATTACCAGTATAGGCCTTACCATCTATAAAGAATAATTTACCAGCCATTAGTTTAATAAAAACCTTGGCTGAAAAATCATCTTCAAATGTCAATTGATTAGCTACTGGTTCAAAGTCAGCATAATTATCTAATATTCTTAGATTTTCTTTAGTTAATAATTCAAAATTTGCCATATCATATTTTAATAATTCTCTTTTAGATTTAGAATTTCTGATAGCAAAAATAGCAGCCGGAGTTAATTTTCCAGATACTTCTAATTCATTAATTATAATTGATACTTTTTCACTTAAATAATCCCCAACAAAGAATACCTTTTCAAATTTATAATCTAGAGAATATAAATAACCATCATAAATGACAAAATTAATTTTATTAGATAGGGCAACAAAATTTGAACTATTTACCACCTCAAATGAATCACCATCACTATTTACTAGTTCTAATCTTTTTTTAGGTACTACCTTAGATTTAGAAAATAAATATAATTTCTTATTATCATCTTCTTCTAATGTTTTTACTAAAACATAGCCATCACAAAAAGAAGGTTGTAACACACTCTTATCTTCATTATCTTCTACTACATCCTTATTTTCCATAATAGATAAGAATTTTTCATACATTTCTTTAATAGATTCATCATTTAAATCTAATCTTTTAACTGAATTATCATCTAAAAATGTTTTATAATCAACCATATTAGTTATACTTTCTAATTTAAAAGAAAGTTTTTCAATAGCTTCATTTCTAATTGAAGCTAAAGCCCCATCAGGAAAACTTACTTGTCGAATTTTATAGTTTCTATGAGCAGCCTTAAATAAATATAAATCCCACTTACCATCATTATTAGTAAATACTTTATCAATTAATCCATTTACATCATTAAACATATTTCTACCCCTAATAAAATAAAAAACCTGATTTATATCAGGTATCATAGACTTAACTGGCGCGTCCAGGAGGACTCGAACCCCCAACCTTTTGATCCGTAGTCAAACGATCTATCCAATTGATCTATGAACGCATATTAGCATGGCGGTCCGGACGAGACTCGAACTCGCGACCTCCGCAGTGACAGTGCGGCATTCTAACCAACTGAACTACCGGACCACGCTAGATTATTCTATCATACCATAAAATAAAATGCAACAATAATTTTAAAAAATATTTAATATAAAAAGTGATATATTTCTATACCACTTTCTATAAAATAATTATTTCATTAATTCCATAAAAGATTTTAATTTAAAGAACTCTAAAGGATATGAAGAATAATCTGATAATGCCTTTAGAATATCCTTTGGAAGCTTTCCTTTTTTTATATACTTAAGTAATTTTGATTTATCCACTTTAATATCATTAGCTAATGAATCAATATCTGTTTCTTTCTCTTTTAGAACATAATTGATTTTTTCTTCTAATGTCATTTCTTTTTCAAAGAAAACCTTAGGAAATTTTGATAAATCAATTTTTTGTTCTTTTCCCTCTTCCATAGAAGGCTTTAAAGCTTCATTATTGGCTTCACTAATACGACCTCTTAACATACCAGGGAGATTTCTAACTGGCATTACATGTTGAAAATCATCATTATTCTTAGGCATAAGATATCCTCCTATTAAAAGTCTTCAATATTCTTTATTTCCTTAATATTTTTTAAATCAACATAACAATCTTCTTTATCAATATAGCATTCAATTGTCATACCTTGTTTTAATATTGAAAGGCTCTGTAAATTAAGAGGAACAATAAGCTTATTTATATTTCCTGATTCCCCTTTATATTCTACAACCATATCATGGACCCTACTGCTACGCATTTTATGAGATCTATGGTAAGTTTCAATATTAAAAACAGTACATCTACCTTTTTTACCATATTTCATAATTCTTTCACATTTCTTACCTTTAATAAAAAGTATAAAGGCAATAGTCATGAATAATAAATAGCCTACACCAATAAATACCCAAACAACAATAGGTACACCAGGCTGTGATTCTTGAAAATGACTACTACCACCAGAATAACCATCCATAGCCGCAATAATTTCTGGAGTAAGAATAACATCTGATGATTGTTGTTGGGCTTGATTAAAAGCCCCAGTAGTTAGTAAAATCATTAAAACTGCTATTCCATAAAAAATTGTAAAAACAATTGCTATAACTAAGCCTGAAACACTACTTCTTTGATACTTCATACTTAAACTCCCAAAATAGGGCAAATGATTGCCCTATTCCTTTCTTATTACTTCTTAATTACTTCTGAAATTGTCTGAGCTGCAGTAGCTAGATTTTGTAATTCAGATGGAACAATAATCTTTGTTGCTTGACCATTTGCAAGATCTCTAACTGCTTCATAAGATTTTAATGTTAATACTTCATTAGTTACCTTTGCAGCATTTAAGCTCTTCAAACCTTCAGCTTCTGCTTGACGAATTAACTTAATACCTTCAGCTTCTGCTTCCTTAACTTTAAGGATAGATTGTGCTTGACCTTCAGACTTTAAAATCATTGCTTCTTTTTCAGCAGCAGCCTTTAATACTTGAGATTCTTTTTGACCTTCAGCTAGTAAGATTTGACTCTTCTTTTCACCTTCAGCTAGTAAGATTTTTTCTCTACGTTCACGTTCAGCTCTCATTTGACGTTCCATGGCATCACGAATATCCTTTGGAGGTAAAATGTTCTTAACTTCTACACGATTAACCTTAATTCCCCATGGGTCAGTGGCTTCATCTAGAATACTTCTCATCTTAGTATTAATAATATCTCTTGATGTTAAAGTTTCATCTAGATCTAGTTCACCAATAATGTTACGTAATGTAGTTGCAGATAAATTTTCAATAGCCGCAATTGGATTTTCTACACCATATGCAAATAACTTAGGATCAGTTACTTGGAAGAAAACAACTGTATCAATTTGCATTGTTACATTATCCTTAGTAATAACTGGTTGAGGATCAAAATCCTTAACTTGTTCTTTCATAGAAACGACATGAGCTACCTTATCAATAAAAGGACATAAGAAATGGAATCCAACACCCCAAGTTGTATGGTATCCACCTAAACGCTCAACAACATACTTATTAGTTTGTCTTACAATTTTAATTCTAGTAACACAATATAAAACAATAATTAATAAAACTACAGCACCAATGATTAATCCAACGATTAAACCTGTATTACCACCATTTTCTAAAAACATATTAATTTTCCTCGCTTTCTTCATTAATTTGTCTTACGACAACTCGATTTCCCTTTAAAGCTACAATCTCAACAATTGTATCTTTTTTTATTGTTACATCATCC
This sequence comes from Acholeplasmatales bacterium, assembly GCA_024696565.1. Taxonomy (GTDB): domain Bacteria; phylum Bacillota_I; class Bacilli_A; order Acholeplasmatales; family Anaeroplasmataceae; genus Anaeroplasma. The sequence goes on from JAILGR010000164.1 coordinate 3,815, forward strand.
TCTTCACAAAGGATTGCTGTATAAACGATGCCGTTCAATTTGATTTCACCACCATCAAATTTATCAACATCTTTTATAACCTTAACTCTTTTTCCTACGAACTCATCAACATTTGTTTTTCTTTCTGTTCTATCCATCAATTTCTTAATTAATGGTCTAGTAAATATTAACGCTGCTACAGAAATAACAGCAAATACTACTATTTCAACCCAGAAAGGAGCCGCATATGAAATTGGGATTGTAATTAAGGCACCAGCACCAAACCAAATTGATACTAATTCTTCAGTTAATGCTTCAACTACGATTGCAATAACAAATACTGCAAGCCATACCCAAATCATGTAATCATCAATAACAAAATCCAAAAACATTAAGCTTCACCTCCTATAGAAATAACAATCGCCCTTTTGACACTATCATAAGATGCATTTAATTTTATGAATCCATCAAGTGGCAATTCTAATTTGAAGCTATCTAAAAAATAAGAAACGACCGCTCTTGAACTAATTCTAGCATAAGTCTTAGATAAGGACAACTTTAATAAAGATGATTCCTTAAATTCTCCAGATAATGCTTGATCTTTGTTATACAAGAAGACAAAGGCTTTTTTTTCATCAACATCTAAGCCTACTCTAACACGATATGCTTCTTGCATATACTTTAGCATAGCTTTATTGAAGGTAATGTGGCTTTCATAGATAGAAACAGAACCTTTTACATCTTCTGCATCATAAAATTGTAACATATTTATCACTCCTTCACACTTTCATTATAGCATAAATTTTTACTAATTCAACAGAAATCGACAGAAAATTCAAAAAAATTCAAAAATGTTTTTATAAATTCTCGCATTTGTCATTTTGCCTTCTTTTTATAATTAAATATATACTTTTTAATAGTTTTAATATATAATTAGATAAAATACTAATTTTTTAGTATTTAATTTGGCAAAACAAATAAAAGGGAAAAAGATTATGAAAAATGTAGAATATTTATCAAAAGAGGAAATGAAAAGCATTCAAAGTGAACGCTTAGTTAATCAAATAAAATATGTATATGAGAATCAAAAACCATATAGGGATAAAATGGATGAAGCATTAATAAAACCAGAAGATATTAAATCTATAGATGATATTAGAAAGCTTCCATTTACAACAAAACATGATTTAAGAGAAAATTATCCTTTTGGTTTTTTCGCTACTTCAATGGATAATATAGTTAGAATTCATGCTTCAAGTGGTACAACTGGAAAACTAACTACAATGGGTTATACAAAAAGAGATTTAGAAGACTGGACTGATGCATTTAAAAGATCACTAAGCTTTGCTGGTGTAACAAACAAAGACATTTGTCACATTTCTTATGGCTATGGTCTATTCACAGGTGGTCTTGGTGCTCACTATGGTTCTGAAGAATTAGGATGTGCGGTTGTCCCTTGTTCTACTGGTAATACTCAACGTCAGCTACAACTATTAAAAGACTTTGGTGCTACAGTTTTACTTTGTACTCCATCTTACGCTTTAGTATTAGCTGAGGCTATCGAAAAATCAGAAGAGTATACAATCGATGACTTCAAACTTCGTATTGGTATTTTTGGGGCTGAACCTTGGAGCCTAGGTATGAAGCAACAAATTGAAGAAAAGCTTCACATTAAAGCATATGATATTTATGGCTTAAGTGAAATCTCAGGCCCTGGTGTTTCAATGAACTGTGGTGGTGAATATCTTCACATTCAAGAAGATTACTTCTATCCTGAAATCATCGATCCAGAAACATTAGAAAACCTACCTGATGGTGTTGAGGGCGAACTTGTATTTACAACCTTAAGAAAAGAAGGTGTTCCTCTAATTCGTTATAGAACTAGAGATTTATGTAAACTATATCATGGCACTTGTCCAATTTGTGGTAGAACATTAGTTAGAATGGATAGAGTTAAAGCTAGAAGCGATGATATGTTAATTATTCGTGGCGTTAACGTATTCCCAAGTCAAATTGAGAATGCATTAACTAAGATTAAAGAACTTAACGGTTCACACTACTTACTAGTTGTTGAAAGACAAGGACTATTAGATTCTTTAGAAGTTAAAGTTGAACTTAATCCTTCATACTTCTCTGATACTATTAAAGATATTGAAAAGCTTAAGAAAAAGGTTGAACATGAAGTTACATCCGCAATCGGAATCGCACCTAAAATCACTTTATGTGCACCAGGTGAAGTACCACTATCTGATGGTAAAACAAAAAGAACTATTGATAATAGAAAGATATAAGGAGGATTTATATGATTATTAATCAATTAGCTGTTTATACCCCAAACACAACAGGAAACGTTTATAAAGTATTAAAGATATTAGGTGATAATTCTATTAATATTGAATGTTTAAACATTGCAGATACTTTAGAATTTGGAATTCTTAGAATGATTACTGATGACAATCAAAAAGCATTAAAGCTTTTAACCGATAATGGCTTTATGGCAAATACTTGTGATTTAATAAGTGTTAAAGTTAAAAATGAACCAGGAGATTTAGAAAAAGTATTAAAGAAATTCTCTGATAAAAAAATCGATATTGAATATATATATTCATATTCTAAAGACGATGAAACATCAATCTTAATTAAAACAGATAATTTAGAAGAAGCTAAAGAATTAATAAAATAAAAAAATAGGCCGCGAGCCTATTTTTTATTTACTAACATAGTTTTTTCATCATCAAAAGTAATCTTATGTTCTTTATATAAAGAACCATAAGCTCTTTTGAACGCTTTTCTTGACATACCAAGTAAAGCTTCTACTTCTTCAGCACTAGATTTAGCAGTAAGTTTCATTACACCATGATGATTTTCTAAATATTCTAATAATAATTTAGCATCATCAACCATTAATAATTCCTTATTTTGATTCATAGTGCCATAATATTCATTATCTAATTTCTTAGTTATTACTACACTAACTTCCATGCCTAAGTGATATTGTCCTCTCATTTGTGTATAAGGAATGAAGATATATTTAAAATCATTAGTAACTACTCCCATTCCTTTTTCAGCAAAATGACTAACAAAACCATTTACAGTTTCATTTTCTTCATATGACACATCATTCTTAATACTCTTAATATCATATCTATTTAAGGGTTTAGCCATTAATGTACCATGTTTGTCCTTTAATCTAATTAATACCTTATCTCCAACAGTAGGCCATTTTAAATTATCATATGGCAAATAATCTTTAGATAATAAAACATCTTTTGGAGTATTAATAGATACAAATGCACCAGCATTTGGTAATATATCTACAACAGTTGCAAAGCCTTCTTTAGATATAGTTGCTAAAACATCCATTTGAGTAGCAGTTTTTCTATTTTGTTTATCAGAATAGATAAATACTTTAACATTATCACCAATTTTTAATTCTTCTTTAGCTTGTTTAAAATGAAGTAAAACTTCTTCATCATTATCACCTAGCATATATCCTAAATCAGATTTTCTTACAACACTAAGTGTTTGATATTCTCCTAGTGAAATCAATTCCTATCACCATCCTTATAATTCCTATCAGTTTGTTTTAAATACATTTCCTTTTTTTTATCGAAGGAATTATTTTTTTGTTTATTTTTATTTTCATATTTTTTTATTAAATTTTTTTGTTCTAATGTCAATTCCTTCATTCTTCTTCCTCAATTCTTTTTAATCCTTTCTCAACTAAAACTTTTCCAATACGTTCAATATTTTCTTCAGTAGAGAAAGTTTCTCTTAATCCAACCATATATTCAAAAGATAAGATATCATCATTTGAATATAGCATAAATGCATTTCTATGATTTAAAGCTTTAACCTTAAAGCCAATAAAATCTTTAACCTTTAATTCAAAATCATCTTTTGGTCTTAACATTTCAAATAAACGATTTACTTTTTGAAAATAAAACTTATCATTTCTTAGGCTCATAATATATTCACCACGATAGCTTCTATTTCCATCATTATATTTTACCATGACAAAACAAGGCTTATCCCCTTTAAGTTGTCCTTCTCTTCTCATTTCAAGTAAAAAACTTCTACGGTTCATTTTATCACCAACCTAATACTATAAAATTATAACATAAACTAATAATTTTAAAAGATAATTATTATGTGATTTTCTGTTAGCAAAGGCCTTCTACGATATTTTTTAAGTGAATTATCGAAAAAATTTATAAAAAATAATAAAAAACGATAAAATTAGTGTTGACAAGCGCTTTCATAAATGTTATTATAAAGATGCTAAAAGTAAAATAACTTTTCAAAATAATCTCTCCCAAAAAAGGAAAAGGTGGTAGCAATATCATCTTTTTCTTTTATATTCTATTTTTTATGATATAATAATGACTAGAAAACTAAGGAGAATAATTATTATGGATGGAATAGCATTACTTGTACTTGAACTTATTGGCGGAGTAGTTGAAATAACAACAGATATTGCAATATCAACCCCTCCTTCAGGATATTATGGGCTATCAACAGCTCCAATCGGCGGTTTCCCATATGATTTTAGCCAATTAGGGAAAGCAGACGCTATGGAAGCTAATTACGAAAAAAAGGATGTCTATAAAGAATTAAAAGCTATGAAAAAGAATCATTCTATATCAGAAGATGAATATAATCAATTAATAGCACATCAAAAGGTTCTTGAAGAAAGAAATGAATTACTAGAGGAATTAAAATCTTTTAATTATAGCAATTATAGAGTTGCCAATAAAGAATTATTCAAAATAAAAACTAAAATAGATTCTTTTTACGAAAGAGGCTATATAAGCCCAGAAACTAACGAAAAAATCAAAACAAACATTCAAAAAATTGAACAAGAACTTAAAATCATTGAGGCTACAAGATAATAATAATTAAAACAAAAAGTAATCAGTTTATGCTGATTACTTTTTTTCACCTACATATTTTGTTGCAGGTCTTACAATCTTATTTGAATATAATAAATTTTCGATATCATGAGATACCCAGCCTACAACTCTTGCAACACTAAATAGTGGAATAAATAAATCTCTTGGTATATCTAGCATCTCATAAATCAATCCACTATAATAATCGACATTACAACAACATTCTTTTCCAGTCTTAGCTTTTAGTGCATTAACAGCTAATTTTTCAAATCGATAATAAAAATCAAATTTTATTTTATCTTTTTTTTCTGCTAACTTCATTGCAACATCTCTTAATATTTCTGCTCTTGGATCTGACATAGTATAAATGGCATGACCAATACCATAAATCAATCCAGAATGGTCAAAGAAATCTTTAGCTAATAATCTTTGAATTACAGCATTTATTTCTTCATCAGTAGCATCATAACCAACTTCATTAACAACATCTACCATCATATCCAAAACCGCCATATTAGCTCCACCATGTCTTGGTCCTTTTAAAGAACACATAGAGGCAGCTACCATAGAATAAAGGTCAGTTAATGTAGATGATACAACAGTACCAACAAAAGCACTATTGTTACCTCCACCATGGTCAGCATGAACCATTAAACACATATCTAATGTTTTAGCTTCAAGTTCAGTGAACTTTCCATCATTTCTAGATAAATATAGAATGTTTTCGGCAAATGAATATTCTTTCTTAGGAAAATGAATATGTAGTGAATCATGGTCTAAATAATGGGTTTTAGTTTGTAATGAATAGGCCATAATTGCTGGCATTTTAGCAATTAATGAGACTCCCTTTTTAATCATTTCAAAACCATCAATATTATCAGGATCATCATCAAATGAATATAAAGATAAAATACTTCTTGTCATATGATTCATTAATGATTTTGATGGATTTTTTAAAATAATATTTTCCATAAAACCTTCTGGAAGTTCATATTGATCACATATTACTTGTTTAAAAATCTTAGATTCAGTTTGATTTGGATAATGTCCAAAAAGCAATAAGAAACAAGTGTTTTCATATCCAAAGTCACTACCAGCAAGCTTAGCTACTTCTTTTATATCTATACCACGGTAATATAAATTACCCTCTTTTGGAAGCTTAACATCATTTTCTACATAATAACCATTAACCTCAGCTACTTTAGTTAAACCAACTAAAACACCAGTTCCGTTATTATTTCTTAAGCCACGCTTTACATCATATTTATCATATAGTTCAGGAGCTATAGCTCCATCTTCTAGCATATCATGATATTTTTCTAATAAGAAATAATCATTATTCATAATAATACCTCCTCACTTATTTTAGAAGGTGTTAAGTAATCCACCTACAGAAATCAAATTATATTCTTCTAATGTAAGATCACAATCTCTTTCGTAAGTCTTACCCTTAGTTAAATTCTTAACAACAATCTTATCTTTATTCCAATATACTTTTATATCATCTAATAAGTCAGCTTCAATATCTAATTCAATAGGTAAGATACCAAAGTTGATTAAATTCTTCTTATGAATTCTTGCAAAAGATTCAGCAATTACAGCTTTAATTCCCAAATATCTAGGAGCAATAGCAGCATGTTCACGACTTGAGCCTTGACCATAATTTGTTTTAGCAACAATAACACCACTACCATTTTCTTTACATCTTTTTGAGAATCCTTCATCAATATTAGAGAATACAAATTCAGATATCTTTTCAATGTTAGATCTATAAGGTAAAACCTTAGCTCCTGCTGGCATAATATGATCTGTTGTAATATTATCCTCTAAAGATATCATAACCTTTGCTTCAAATTCATTACCAATTGGACTAAACTTAGGAATTGGTTTAATATTTGGTCCCATTACTACTTCAGATTTATATGTTGGATAATATAATAATGAATCATTTTGTGGATATGTAATATCCATACTAAATTCATTTAATTTCATTCCAAGTGGAGATGAAATATAACCATTAACTGCAGATAATGCTGCAACCTCAGGTGATACTAAATATACTTTAGCTGAGTTTGTACCAGATCTACCATAGAAATTTCTATTGAATGTTCTAAGTGATACTGCATCTGTAGCAGGAGATTGTCCCATACCAATACATGGACCACATGCAGTTTCAAGGATTCTCGCACCAGCTTCTAGTAATACATCTAAAATACCATTTTTAGTAATCATTTGTAATACTTGTTTAGAACCAGGAGCAATACCTAAAGAAACGTTAGGATTAACCTTCTTTCCTTTTAAAATAGATGCTACTTTAACAAAATCATAATAGCTTGAATTTGTACAAGAACCAATTAATACTTGATCTACCTTAATATCCTTTAATTCAGATACATTCTTAACATTATCTGGAGAATTTGGACAAGAAGCTACAGGTTCTAACGCAGCTAAATCTATAAGAATATCTTCATCATATGTTGAATCTTCATCTCTTTTTAATTCTTTATAATCATTTTCTCTACCTTGTAACTTTAAGAATTCTTTAGTTACAGAATCAGATGGGAATACTGATGATGTTGCACCAAGTTCAGCTCCCATATTACAAATTGTAGCACGCTCAGGAACGGATAAAGTTAAAACACCATCACCATAATATTCAATGACTTTATTAACTCCACCCTTAACTGTCATTTTTCCAATTAAATATATAATAATATCTTTAGCAGATACACCATCTCTTAATTTATTAATTAATTTTACACCTACAACTTTTGGTCTTACGATTGTAAATGACATACCAGCCATTGCACAAGCAACGTCAAGTCCACCAGCACCTATAGCTAAGGCACCAACACCAGATGATGTAGGAGTATGGGAATCAGAACCTAAAACAGTCATACCAGGTTTTGCAAATCTTTCTACATTAACCTGATGGCAAATACCATTACCTGCCTTAGAAAATACAATACCATACTTATCAGCTACAGTTTGTAAAAACTTATGGTCATCAGCATTCATGAATCCATTTTGTAATGTATTATGATCTACATAAGAAACAGATAAATCTGTTTTAACCTTATCAATACCAAAACTAATAAATTCTAAATATGCCATTGTACCAGTAGCATCTTGAGTTAAGGTTTGATCAATCTTAATACTCATTTTGTTATTTTCTAAATCTTCAGATACTTTATGACTATCTAAAATTTTATATGTTAATGTTTTACTCATAATAATCCCCTCCAAAAACAAAAGATTTATCACATTATATCATAATAATTCGAAAAAAACATCAATTTATATAATATTTGACGATAATATAACCGTTTTCTTCGATAAAAATAAAGAAAGTCTTGCGACTTTCTTATTAATTATATTTTTTCTCTAAATACTTACGAATTGTTTGGATAAATTCTAAAGAATTAACTGCAGTTGCTTTAAAGCCTTTATCAACTAAACCAACTAAATCCTTAGTCATAATACCATCATTTAAAACTTCAATACAAGAATTCTCCAAATTATTAGCAAATTCAACTAATAAAGGTAGATTATCTAGTTCTCCTCTTTTTCTTAATGCTCCACTCCATGCATAAATAGTAGCCATTGGATTTGTAGATGTTTCTTCACCTTTTAAATATTTGTAATAATGTCTTGTTACTGTACCATGGGCAGCTTCATATTCATATTTACCATCTGGTGAAACTAAAACTGAAGTCATCATCGCCAAAGAACCAAAAGCTGTAGATACCATATCAGACATTACATCACCATCATAGTTCTTACAAGCCCAAATATAGCCACCCTCACTTCTAATAACTCTAGCAACAGCATCATCAATTAATGTATAGAAATAAGTAATTCCTAGTTTTTCAAATTCTTCTTTGTAATATTTATTATAAATATCTTCAAACATTAATTTAAATGTCTGATCATACTTCTTAGAAATTGTATCCTTTGTAGAAAACCATAAGTCTTGTTTAGTAGATATAGCATATTTAAAGCATGAATGAGCAAATGAAGTAATTGAAGAATCTTTATTATATAATCCTTGTAACACTCCACCACATTCAAAATCATAAATAGTAGCTCTTTCGACTTTTCCTGACTCACCTGTAAATACCAATTCAGCCTTTCCTGGTTCAGTAATTCTAAATTCTGTTCCTTTATAAACATCACCATAAGCATGTCTTGCGATAGTAATAGGCTTTTTCCAATTTTTAACCTGTGGTTTAATTGAATCAATCAAAATAGGTGCTCTAAAAACAGTACCATCTAGGATTGCACGAATTGTACCATTAGGGCTTTTCCACATTTCTGATAAATTATATTCTTCTACTCTTTGCTTATTAGGAGTAATAGTAGCACATTTAACAGCTACACCATACTTCTTTGTCGCATTGGCAGAATCAATTGTAATTTGGTCTTTAGTTTCTTCTCTTTTAACTAAACCTAAATCATAATACTCACTTTTAAGGTCAACGAATGGATAAATTAATTCATCCTTTATCATCTTCCATAAAATACGAGTCATTTCATCTCCATCCATTTCAACTAGAGGAGTTACCATTTTAATTTTTTCCATTTCAATACCCCCGAAATTTAAAAATTTTATTAGATAAATTCTAAATGGCTTAGAATAATCATAATTCATTATATATTTTTATTCAATTTTATACAAGAAGAGAAAATAAAAAAGGCCATATGGCCTTTTCTTAATATCTTAATAAAGCGTATAACTTCTTTCCTCTTCTTAATACAATAAACTTATTACCAATAGCAGTTTCTTTAGATACTAAAGCTGCCTCATCAGTAACCTTTTCACCATTAACTAATACTGCACCATTTCTAATAAATTCTCTTGCTTCTCTTTTTGATTTAGCTAAACCAGCATCAATTAAAGCTTCAGCTAATGTATAATCCTTACCTTCAAATGAAGGGAAATCATTGAAGCCCATTTCAATCTCTTCTGCAGTTAAATCCTTAACATTACCACTAAATAATGCTTCACTAATCTTAACTGCTTCTTCATAAGCTTCTTTTCCATGTAAGAATGTAATAACTTCACGAGCCAATGCCTTATGAGCTTCTCTTAAGTGAGGTGCTTCTTGATTTTTCTTTTCTAATTCTTCAATTTCTTCTTTAGATAAGAATGTTAAGAACTTTAAGTAATCAATAACTTTTGAATCCTCAGAATTAATGAAGAATTGATACATTTCATATGGAGAAGTCTTTTTAGCATCTAACCAAATAGCCTTACCATTTGTTTTACCAAACTTAGTTCCATCAGACTTAGTTAATAAAGGCATTGTGAAAGCATATGCTTCTTTACCTTCTTTCTTTCTAATAAGTTCAATACCAGCAGTGATATTTCCCCATTGATCTTGACCTGCAACTTGGAATGTAACATTCTTTGTTTTATTTAAATACCAGAAATCTAATGCTTGTAAAATCATATAAGAGAATTCAGTAAATGTAATACCTTCATCTAAACGTCTAGCAACAATATCTTTTTGTAACATGTAGTTAACATTAAAGAACTTACCATAATCTCTTAAGAAATCTAAGACATTAATATCTTTTAACCAATCTCTATTATTAACTACTTCAAAGCCAAAAATCTTTTCAGCTTGAGCTTTTAAACATTCAAAATTATGATTTACTTCTTCATAAGTAATCATAGGTCTTTCAGAATCTGGTTTTGGATCACCAATTAAACCTGTACCTCCACCAACTAATAAAATTGGATGATGTCCAGCATCCTTTAATCTTTTTGAAATTAAGAAACTAGAAAAATGGCCAATATGTAATGAATCTCCAGTTGGGTCTGTCCCAATATAGAATGTTACACTACCATTATTTAGTTTATCCTTTACTGATGGATCAGAAACATCTTTAATTAATCCTCTCCATACTAATTCTTCATAAATTCCCATAAAATTATCCTCCTAAAAATAAAATAAAGTCCTTAGAATAAATCTAAGGACGAAATAATCGCGGTACCACCTTAGTTCAGTTTAAAAACTGCCCTCGTTAAAATACCCTCCAGATTGTAATTCATTAATTATCCAATTTCTATTTCCACCAACCATAGAATCTCTATTATTTATAGATAACTAATTACTAATTTCCTTCATCAGGCTATTTTTTTGTTGATTCTCTTTCTACGATACGATAAGGAAGTAATACTTTAGATTCAATTATTTCCTCATGCTTCATGAACTTAGTTAAAAGTCTCATAGAAACAGCTCCTATATCATACACCGGAGTATCTACACATGTCAAGTTTGGACGTGATAAAATTGCATATTTTGTGTTTTGTAAGCCTACAATTTCACAATCCTCAGGAATATTGTATCCTGCCTTAATCATAACATTCATAAAAGATACAGCAATTGAGTCACGTACTGCAATTAAAGCTTCAATCTTATTATTCTTAATAAATTCATTGAAGTGTAATGTATTAATAGATACATCACCTGAAGTACGGAATACAAGTGGTTGTAAACCAGCTTCTTCCATTGCCTTTGTATATCCTTTAATCTTATGGAAGTTAACTGAATATCTTCTTACTGTAGTAGCAAGATAAATATCCTTCTTACCTTTATCAATTAATTCCTTAGTAATATCATAAGTTGCATTTTCATAATCAATGCCTACTGCAGGAATATCTTTTTCATCATACATAGCATTACATAAAACAATAGGAATTTGTGCATCTTGAATTAAAGACATACACATTTCCATTTGTGATGGTTCTAATTCATCATTTAAGAACAAAATACCATCAACCTGTTCAGCAACAACAGCACGAATAGTTTCTTTTATATCATCATTTTCTCCCATAGAGAAAATCTTCATTGCATAATCATATTTCTTGGCAATATCAATAATACCACCTAATAATTGTGCCGCAGCGGCTCTAGAAACATCTGCCATAACAATACCTACAGTAGTTGTTTTTCTACTTGCAAGACCTCTCGCAATAGCATTAGGACGGTATCCTAATTCTTTAATTACTTTAAGTACCTTTTCCCTAGTCTCTGGATTAACTTTCTCTGGATTATTCATTACACGGCTAACAGTCGCTAATGATACCTTTGCAGCTCCCGCTACATCATAAATTGTTGTATTGGCCATTTGATCTCACCTCTAAACATTATAGCATTTCAATTATATCATAAGAAAAAGTCAATTTCAATATTTCGGTGTAAGCGTTTTTTGAAAAATTTTCATATTTTTTTACAAACCAACGATGAAAAAAATGAAAACAATTTTACTTGCTTTCATTTTTTGCTTCTTTTTTTGCCTCTTTAGCTTTTTTTCTCTCATCTTTAGCAATACCTGTATATTCGCCTTCAACAAGAGTAAATCCTTCTTTAATTAATGTTTTAGTTAAGCCTGTTAGTGCTGCTTTTTCAGCCCCATATGACATAGCCCCTATACCAACTTTACCTCCTGAGGAAATGATTTCTATTTCAGTCTTATCTTGTTTTTCTTCATAAATAACTGTTACAGTAAGATCTGATTCAATTCTAAAATAATATTCCTCATATAAAAGGATTTTAACAAAACCCCAAGGAGTTTTGAACAATCTTTCATGAGTGCCAAAATCCCCATTTAATTCAACATCTGCGATAGCTTTAATATCTACCTTTTGGGGCCCTTCTAATCTAACTCTTTTCATACTACTTATCTAAAATTCCATTCCATCCTGCGTTGTAAAAAATAAATATATTCTTCATATAGAAGTCAGCCTCACTCTTAGTGTAATGCTTACGGAAAATCTCAGCAATAGCATCAAATAATGCTACATTCAATAAGTGAGTCAAGTCTTCTGCTACTGAAGCGTCTACTACATTAGACTTATGAGCTAATACATAATTTTTAGTATTTTCTGTTGCTACTACAATTAAGCTGTCCATAAAGTCTTCATAAGGAGAACCAACACCTTTATTGATAATTAAATCAAAGGAGTCGTAATTATCAAACATCTTATCAATTAAAAATTTAATTGCAGATGATTCATATTCATCGTCAACATTCACTTTGTTGCGATACTCTTCAACAGAATATGCTGAATTAAATGATTCAAACTTTTCTAAAACCTCTTTGACACTGTCCCCAACAATGTACTCAAATAGCTCAGCTTTATCTCTAAAGCGGTTGTAAAGAGAGCCTGTAGTTAATCCTGCTTTTGCTGAAATATTTCTCATTGAAGCATCAACATAACCAAGCTCTAAAAACTCTTGTTTTGCTACTTCGGCAATTCTTACTTTAATCTCGTCATCCTTCATACTTTCTTTCCTCCTTCATAACATAGTTATTATAACATGGTTTTATTAATTGTGCAATAACGAAAGGCTTGTAAGTTACAAGAATGTCATTTTTATCCGAAAAAAAAGACATGTTTCCATGCCTTTTCTTGATTATCGACGTTCCTTAATACGAGCAGCCTTAGCTGATAATGTACGGATGTAATGTAATTTAGCACGACGTACTTTACCTTTTCTAACTACTTCGATATGGTCAATAGATGGTGTATGAAGAGGGAATGTACGTTCAACACCGATACCATAAGAAATCTTTCTTACAGTGAATGTCTCAGAAATACCAGCACCTTGACGCTTAATAACTAAGCCTTCAAATACTTGGATACGATGAGTATCACCTTCGACAATCTTAACAAATACCTTTACAGAATCACCAGGACGGAAGCTTGGACGTTCTTTTAGATATTCAGCAGTAATTTCATTAATTAATGCTTGACCCTTTGCGTTTGCCATAGTTCTTATCTCCTTACAAACAAAACTCATAGCCAATAAATCCCAATTGCTAGCGGAGTAATGTGCCTTACTGCATAAAGCAGCCCTTAAATTATACCATATATGTAATTAAATGCAAGTACAAATTTTTATTTTTCTAAACTACTTCTCTTAATCCTAAAGTAGTTAAATATCTTCTTATTTCTTCTTTCTTTTTACCATAGATTATTAAATGATGATTTCCTAAACTAGAATTTAAAAAATAAGAAACATTGCCATCTAATTTAATAACTATTTGAGTTCTACATCTATCATTTCTATATTCATTCTTTAATATTTTACCTTGATCAACATAAAATAATTCTAAATTATTTGATATTTTACAAATAGTAATATCTTCTAAAAATAATTCGCCATGAATACCAACACCAATTCCTGATTCAAAATGAGTATCAAAATTATACTCTTTTGTCATTTTAAGTGGTAATGTACAGTGGGCTAATGTAATTTCATTTTTAACTGGATTAATCCAGTTTGGATTGGCTTGGAAAGATAATGAATTAAATTTATTTTGTAAAATAAACATCGTTAATAATGATGGGACATCTCCTTCACAAGTTGCAGTGATACCTTCATCATTAAATAAGGCTAACGCTAAACAAGAACTTGATTTTACAAAATCTAAAATATCAAAACATCTTAAAGTAAAACCTTCTAATTCATATTTATTTACAACATCCTTTAATCCTAAAAAAATCTTATAAGCTTTATCTAATTCTTTATTATCAAATTTAGCTTTAAATGTATCATATGGAGCTTTTTCATCATGCTTATTAATTGCTTCTAATATTTCTTCTTGTTTAACATCAATTAATTCAATATTAAAAATTTCTTCACATTTTTTATAATCAACATTAGATGAAATAAGCCAATCACTTGGAATACCAAAAACACCAAGTCTATGTTTATTTTCCTTCTTTAAATTTTGAATTTCCATAATTCTTGTAGCTATATATGAAATATCACCATGTAATACTTCACCTTTTTTGCCTTCATTTTTAATAAAACTTAAAATCTCTAATGAAGCTGCCAAAGAATTATTAGCACCATAAGTTAATAAATAATATGGGCCATTAAATTTCGGATAAATATCTTTTTTAAAAAAGCCTTCACTTCCCCCTGTTTGAACTAATATTAAAGATAATTCGTCTCCATTAAGTTCTTCTACATTATCTACAAAAGAAAATTCATCAGATATCTTATCCTTTAATCCTAAAATAAGATTCATAGATTCTTGATCTACTAAATTATCTTTTTTAGATAAAATACTCTTTATTGCATAAACTTTAATCATATA
>JAILGR010000182.1 GCA_024696565.1 Acholeplasmatales bacterium
TATCTTTATATCTTACTATTTCAGAGAATGTACCGCTAGATGCAATCCATTCGGATTCTGTACCCCAGTAATTATGGAACTTATTTACTGCAATAATTTGAGCAGATTTGAATGCGTTCCAATCACCCTTAGCACCAAGTAATACAGGGCAAGTAATTTTTAACTTGTTATCAGAAACATAACCAAACTCACCATTAGCACAAGGTCTAGCGAAGTATAATGATTGAGCACCACCTCTTGCAGCACCATAAGCATAAGTTTTATCAATTACAGCTTGGTTAATGAATGTTGTATCATGGGATTCATTGGCATATGTATCATGAGATTCACCCCAAATTACAACTTGATTAGCTTGACATCCTGTATTGTATGTGCTTGTAGAAGTTGAATATCCACCATTGAATGTAGATGTAATGTTATTACCGGTAGTATTATCAATTACATCCATGTATTTTGTATACCATGAATATGATCTACCATTACCACAACCATTTAGAATTTCACCATAATAATAAGGTTTTTCTTTGCCTTTTGATTGTGCATAAGAAGTAGCACCATTAATTACTGTTGGCCAGAATTGACTTGAACCATTTGGCTCAGATGAGTTATCTGTTTCAATGTGCTTTGCAGCATCAAATCTAAATCCATCTACACCACAGTCAATATATTCTTCTAATAATGATAATACTCTTTGTTGTACATGAGAGTTACCAGTATCAAGATCTGGTAAATAGATGTGACCATCAGTTGTGTGACCAGAGTCTGAAGCAGCAGTACCATTAGCACCTACAGAATGTAGTAATGCACCACCAGCAAGTGTACCATTTGAACCATAAATCGTTGGTTCGTATTTTTGAACTCCATCGTAATTGTTATCGCCACCATAAAGTGAAGTTGAACTACCAGCTAAATGGTTTGCAACAACGTCAACGATGACCTTAATACCTTTGCTATGAGCAGTAGTTACCATATCTGTTAATTCGGATTTTGTACCTAAGGCATTGTTAACACCATCTGGTGCAACACAGAAGCCTAATGGTTGATAGAACTTCCACCAATCAGATTGAGCATTTCCAGCATAATAATCTTTTTGTGGTTGCATTGGAGAAGTTTGAACTGTTGTAAATCCAGCTGCCTTAATATCATCTAAGTTAGCTTTAATTGTGTTCATTGACCAGTTCCAAGCATGGAAAATATTTCCACCTTCAATATCACTAGCAGTAAACATATCACTAATAGAAGAAGATGTTTCAAATTCTCCAGAACCATAAGTGTTTACTGTGTATTTTTCTGGAATGGAGTAAGAAATACTATTTGTGCTTTCATTTGTACTATCAGAATAGTTAAATGTAAAGTACGCACCTAAAGTCCATCCTGGATATGCGTTTGTTTGAGTTACTGTATAAACAGCATAGTATGTATTTTCTGCTGCAGCAAATCCATTTGTACCTGCAATAGAAGTATATACTTTTGTTGTCTTATCAGTAGCAGTTCTAGTTGTTTGACCACTCTTAGATAATGTAAAGTGAATGTCAATATCAACTATTTCATTTAAATTGTCTACATTTTCAATAGTTGCAACATATCTAATTTTATTACCAGCTGCATTTTCTTGTTGTAGTAGACTTACATCAATCTTGTCTACGATTGATTGTCCAGCTCTTGCAAATACTGTAATTACAGCTACAAGAGATAAACTTAGGATTGCAATAATTGTTTTAATTAGTCTTTTCATATATTGCTCCTTTCTAGTTGTTAGGGAATAAATCAGTTAAAGAGCTAGAGTCAGTATTATCATCTGTTCCTGTTCCTCTATTAGATACCGCAATGATATCTTCTAAAACGATTTGTTCCTCCTCGATAAATGGTTTTTCGTAATTCTTCATATTTTTTCTCCTTTTTGTTTAATATTCTCTTGGTTTAAATTATTCGTTACTTTAATTCTATCACCTCTAATATATTGAAATAATCGTTCATTGAAATATACACATCATATACCTATTTAGTTTTTAAATAAGTGTATGTTGAATATATTCCAATGATTTATATATATTGAGGGAGCCCTCATAAGAGGGACCCCTTATATATTTTTAATTATGAGTAAATAACGCTTTGTGAAGCATCTGTATAAATAGTACCAACACCTGTTTTTAAATAAATGTGGTAATAACCATCATTATCAGGAACTAAATGTGTAAGATCAATAGAACGGTCATCACTATAGTCTTTAGCCCAGCTATCACTCTTAACTATGAAGCATAGTTTTGTGATTCCACCAAACATATCTGGAGTTGCTAAAGCGTAATGGCCATAGCTATCAGTATTAGATAAAGCTACATTTTGTCCTGAACCACCATCA
>JAILGR010000183.1 GCA_024696565.1 Acholeplasmatales bacterium
GCAACTACAACTAAGAAGGCTCCTGCAAAAAGACCTACTGCTAAGACAAAAGAATAATTGAAATTAGCTAAGCTTCGTGCTTAGCTTTTTTTAATCCATTTGTAAATTCTTGAATTTTAGGTATTAGAAGTATATAACTAAATTTCAATGTCTTTATTATATACTTCTAATACCTAAAATTCAAGAATTTACAAATGTAATAAAAAAAGCTAAGCACGAAGCTTAGCTAATTTCAATTATTCTTTTGTTTTAGCAGTAGGTCTTTTTGCAGGAGCCTTCTTAGTTGTAGTTGCTGGCTTAGCTACTACAATAGGCTTTACATGCCAAATGTCATTATTGTATTGACGCATTGTTCTATCTGTTGTAAAGAAACCAGATTTAGCAACGTTAACAATAGACATATGTAACCACTTCTTTTGGTTCTTATATAAATCATTAATCTTTTCTTGAGCTTTAATATAAGAATCTAAATCCTTTAATACGAAATAATTATCCTTACCAAGTAGTGTATCACGAATCATTTGGAATTCATTTTGATCTACATGATCAAAGAAACCATTTGTTAATTGATCAATAACTTGTCTAATTCTTTCATCTGAATTATAAACATCCCAAGGATTATAGCCACCATTAGCATATAAATCAGTAACTTCTTTAGCATTCATACCGAAAATAACGATATTGTCATCACCAACTAATTCACCAATTTCAACGTTAGCACCATCTAGAGTACCACAAGTAATAGCACCATTCATCATGAACTTCATATTACCAGTACCAGATGCTTCCTTTGAAGCTGTAGAAATTTGTTCAGATACGTTTGCTGCTGGCATAATAGTTTCAGCATAAGTTACATTGTAGTTAACTACAAATACTACTTTTAATAATGAATTAGTTTCATAATCATTATTAACCTTATCAGCAATTGTATTAATTAACTTAATAATTTTCTTAGCTAATACATAACCAGAGGCAGCCTTAGCACCGAAAATAAATGTATGAGGATGATAATTCTTCTTAAATTCAGCATCGCTCTTTAAACGATTATATACATACATAATATGTAATGCGTTCATTAATTGACGCTTATATTCATGTAATCTCTTAACTTGAACATCAAAGATTGAATTTGTATCAAGAGAAATACCTTGTTCCTTGAATACTTTAGCAGCTAAAGCCTCTTTACGAGCCTTCTTCATAGCAGCAAATTCTTTTTGAACCTTTGCATCATCAGCTAATTCTAATAATTTAGGGAAGTAAGTTTCAGGATCATTAATCCATTCCTTACCACAATATTTATTTAGTATTTCAACTAATTCTGGATTTGATTGATATAACCAACGACGGTGAGTAATACCATTTGTCTTGTTGTTGAACTTACCAGGATAATAATCATTGAATACCTTCATTTCGATATTCTTTAAGATTTCTGTATGTAATGCAGCAACACCATTTACAGAGAATGAACCATGGATAGCTAAATTAGCCATATGTACTCTACCATCTTTGATGATAGCCATATCATATGCTTCTTTAGAATTTGCACCATACTTAATAGCAATTTCTAATAATACACGACGGTTAATTTCTTCTGTAATTGTATAAATTCTTGGTAATAATCTCTTGAATAGATGAACTGGCCACTTTTCAAGTGCTTCAGCAAGAATAGTATGGTTAGTATAAGCACAACAATTCTTAGTGATATTCCATGCTTCTTCCCAAGCTAAACCTTCTTCATCTACTAAAATTCTCATTAATTCAGGAACAATTAGAGCAGGGTGAGTATCGTTAATATGGAATACTAACTTATCAGCCAAGTTCTTAACTGTACCGAAAGTCTTCTTATGTAATCTAATTGCACCATTAACACCGGCAGCAACGAAGAAATATTGTTGCTTTAAACGTAATAGCTTTCCTTCATCAGTGTCATCATTTGGATATAACATTGAAGAAATTTCTCTTAAATTTCTTGCATATTGGAACGCATCATTTTCAGGATATGTATTAGCTGGTTCAGCACTCCATAATCTTAATGTGTTAACAACATGGTTACCAGCACCAATCATAGGAACATCATATGGAACAGCCTTAACATATTCAGCATCCTTATGTTCAACAACTAATTTACCATTAACTGTAGACATTTGAATATAACCAAAGAATGGTACTTCAACAGCTTGGTCATCCTTACGGATTTCCCAAACGTGTACATCCTTTAACCAACGATCTGGATGCTCAACTTGATATCCGTTTACAACACCTTGTTCAAAGAAGCCATAACGATATCTAATACAGTTACCATGAACAGGTAAGCCTAAAGATGCAACAGAGTCCATGAAACAAGCAGCAAGTCTACCTAAACCACCATTACCTAGACCAGCATCAGATTCTTGATGCTCAACTTCATTTAGGTCAATACCCATGTCATCAAATGCTTCTTTAACAACATTATAAATACCAGCGTTCATTAGGTTATTTGTAATCATACGTCCCATTAAAAATTCCATTGAGAAGTAATAAACCTTTTTAGCTTTTGTATCAAATGTAACCTGGTTTGTATTATTCCAGTCTTTTGCAATGTAAAATCTAACCATTTCACCTAATACAACATATTGTTGATAAGGTGTGGATTTTTCAAAATCAATCGCATACTTAGCTTCAACAGCAGCTTTAAATGCTTTTGTAAAAGTTTCTTTGTCCTTAAAATTAGGATAATTATTCATTATACGTTTCCCTCCGTTATTCGAAAACTCTAGCGTTATTGTATCATACAATTTCCGAAACTTTCAACAAAAATTCGACAAAAGTTTCGAAAAACGCTTTTTTGTAATAAATTAAATAGTAATTATATATAAATATATAGATACTGTAGTTTAATTATAAAATTAAGCTTTCTTTGTTGTTTTCTTTGTTGTTGTAGTTTTCTTCTCTGTAGTAGCTTTTTTAGCTGCAGTAGTTTTCTTAGCGGTAGTCTTCTTAACTTCCTTAACTTCTTCTACAACTTCTTCTTTTTTCTCTTCTACAGGCTTTGGATAATAAATTGGTTTCAAAATAGAGATACCTAGTGGTGGAATAGTCATAAGTACTGAGTGAGCTTGATTGTCTTGTCCGAAATTTTCAACCTTTAAATTGAATGGGTTGATTCTATTAGAACCACCATAAATATCTTTATCTGAGTTAATTACTTCATAATATTCATCAGCCTCAGGTACACCAATACGATAGTTATCGTATGTGTTAGGAGTACAGTTCATTACTACAATTAATTGATCCTTAGGGTCATTAGCTACACGGGCAAATACATACATAGATTGATCTGCGTTATCTGCTTGAATCCAATAGAAGCCATTAGTAGAATAATCAGCTTGCCATAATGGAGCATGATATTTATAAACTAATGTCATATCACGAACGAATCTTGCAGCTGCATCATGATCTGGGAATGAACGAATATTCCATGCAAGTTCTCCTTCATAATGCCATTCATCATATGTAGCAAGTTCATCACCCATGAATAATAATTTCTTACCAGGGTGTGTAAACATATAACCTAGTAATAAACGATAGTTTGCAAATTGTTGCCAACGATCACCTGGCATCTTATTTAATAATGATCCTTTACAATGTACTACTTCATCATGAGATAGCGGTAAACAGAATTGCTCTGAATAGAAATACATCATAGAGAATGTTAATTGATGATGATGATATTTTCTATAAATAGGGTCTAGCTTGAAATATTTTAATGTATCATTCATCCAACCCATATCCCATTTATAATTGAATCCTAATCCACCAAAATCAACTGGCTTTGTAACATTACCAAAGGCACTAGAATCTTCTGCCATAAATAATACTCGATCATCTTTACCAAAAATCAATCTGGAGCATTGACGTAAGAAATCACAAGAACCTTCATTAACTCCTCTATTACAATTACCTAACCAATAAATTAGGTTAGATACAGCATCTACTCTAAATCCATCAACATGGAAATAATTCATATAGAACATAGCATTAGAGAATAAGAATGATCTAGTAGTACCTTTACCTAAATCTAGGTTTGCAGTACCCCATTCAACATTTTCTCTATCTTCTGGCTTTGAATATTCATATAATGGAGTACCATCGAACATATATAAGCCATGAGCGTCTCTACAAATATGGCCAGGAACCCAGTCCATAATTACGCCAATGCCATTTCTATGTAACAAATCAATAAAATACATAAAATCCTTAGGAACACCCCATCTTGCAGAAATAGAATAATAACCTGTACCTTGGTAACCCCAAGACATATCTAATGGGTGTTCATAAGCTGGCATTACTTCTACATGAGTAAAGCCATATTGTTTAACATAATCAACTACCATAGGTGCTAATTCTGCAGTTGTATAGAAAGAACCATCTGGTTTCTTTCTCCAAGAGCCTAAATGCATTTCATAAATAGCTAGTGGCTTATCATATGTTTTCTCATGAGAATACATCCAATCTTGATCTTGCCACTCATAGCCATCAATATCATAAACCTTAGAATCTTGAGCTGGTCTATATGCACTAAAGAATGCATATGGGTCAGCCTTGATTAAACGATCTCCACCCTTAGT
The DNA here is from genome assembly GCA_024696565.1 of Acholeplasmatales bacterium. Lineage (GTDB taxonomy): Bacteria > Bacillota_I > Bacilli_A > Acholeplasmatales > Anaeroplasmataceae > Anaeroplasma. Next base: position 4,608 of record JAILGR010000183.1, read on the forward strand.
GTAAATAACATACTTATATGCTTTCCACTCATAATCGCCTTCGATTCTAGCATACCAAATTCCCTTTTCATCAATACAGAACATTTGTGTTTGTCCCTCTTGATAATAATTCCACTCACCGATAATATAAATTCTATCGGCATTAGGAGCATATAGAGTAAATTCACAAGCTACTCTATTTCCCCATTCATCTTTTACAAGATGGGCACCAAATACTTGATAAGCATCTGTAACCTTACCTTGATCAAAATAATATAGGAAATCTCCATTAATTTTTTCACGAACAGACATAATTTCACTCCTTTATATTTAATCTCGTAACGCACTTTCTTATATTATAAAGTAAAAACCGGTATTACACAAGTTAATTTAGGTCAAGAATAGAAATTTCTCCCATACTATAACCCCTAGAAAATAAATATGCTTTTATTCTATTTACCCTATTAAAATCGTCATATTTATTATATTTGTCTTTAATTTTTTCATATAATTTTTCTAAATAATAGTAATATTCATCCATATCAATATTCTCTAAATGAATATTAATTATATCTTTTGGATATCCTTTTTGATAAAGTTTTTCTCTAATTAATGCTTTACCATTTT
>JAILGR010000211.1 GCA_024696565.1 Acholeplasmatales bacterium
TCGCCTAATGCTTCATAGCCCTTTACTATATTATCATAATCTAAGCTATTATAGCCATCAGATAAAACAGGTATACCTAAATTAAGATCTTTCATAAATCGATTGATTTCATCTAATCGATAATCAAATTCTTCCTTTGGATAAATATTATCATTTGAATAAAATATCGTAATATCAAAATATTTTTTTAAAATCATAATACAATGGCTAGAGCATGGAGCACAGCAAGCATGTAATAACAATTTAGGCTTCTTATCTAGACTTTTTATGAATTTTAGAAAGCTTTTATAATCATCAATTCTCATCTTCTATCCTCCATTTTTTAATAATTATAATATATCTTTAAAAAAGTTAAAACCTTTTTCTAAAAAAAATTAGATTTTTTCTTGATATTGTGATATACTTATAGTATAATAATCAATTTTCGGAAGGAGTGATAAAATGTATAAGGTTGGCGATGTAATTATTTATACTTTATTTGGTATATGTAAGATTACAGAAGAAACTGAACGTCCATTTAATGGTTCTACTGCTAAATTCTTTATCTTAGAACCACTAAGTAACCAAAAAACAAAGATGACAGTTCCTCAAAACAACCCAATCATTTTAGATAGACTACATTCACTTCTTTCTGTAGATGAGGTTAATACATTAATTCATGAGATTCCATTTATTGAATCTATTTGGATTGATAATGATAATCAAAGAAAAAGAGAATTTGGTGAAACTATAAAATCTGGAGATCAAATCAAGATTTTACAAATTATGAAAAGTATTTATACTCATTCTTTAGGGTTAAAAGATAAAGGTAGAAAGCTTCATGTTTCAGATGAGCAATGTATGAAAGATGGAGAAAAGCTTATATTAGATGAATTCTCTTATGTTCTAAATAGAGATAGAAATGAATTATTACTTGAAATAAAAAGTAAATTTGATGCTTAAAATTAAAAGGGGCCTAGCCCCTTTTATTATTTTTCTAAGCATTTTTTAATCTCACAAACATACATTGTATGGATATCATTAGTAGGATAGAATCTATCCTTTATTTTTGAATCTAATTTATCAATTGGTAAATCTATAGAATATAGAACTTCTAATAAGAAACAATTATCTGCTTCTTTAATATAATATGTATCTAATTCTTGATCATATTCTAAATTTAAGTTTGTCTCTTTAAATTTATCTATATCTCTACCAGATTTAGAGCCAAACAAAGCTTTGGCCTTTTTATAATCATCACTTAAGAAAGAAATACTACAATTATTAGTTTTATCAAAGAAATCATGAGTATATCTAGATTTTCTTACAAATAGATAACAAACACACCTATTCCAAATAACACCAATGCCTCCCCATGATACAGTCATACCATTAGCACCAATATTTTTATTTCCAGAAACTACAATTCCCCACTTTTTATCAATTTCAGTAAAAAAATTCTTATTGTATTCTTCTATCTTAAATTCTTTCATATATATCTCCTTTTATGCAAAAATCATAGGTCTTACAACAAAAATAACAATCGCACCAATTAAGCATATTGTTGCAAAAACTAGACCAATAGTAGATAGTATTAAACAAGCCTTATTTTTATGTTTAAAATATAATCTAAGGCCAATGCTTCCTAAAATTAATGATACAATGCCACCAAGAATTAAAGTTATTGCTGATTCTATCAAAAATTGATTGATAGTATCAACATATTCATTGTAAGTAATTTGATTACTATCAAACAGTAAATTAGCACTAGCTATACCAAATAATAATGAAATTGCTGCTTGTATAATCATATATGCTGATAGAGCAGTAGATACAATACCAGGAACTATTATTTTCTTACTAGGTTTGTTTGGAATATCAGTATCTACACCATAATCATTACTATTAAATGAATCTTGATATCCTTCATTAATATTTTCTTCTACGATAGGTTCATCTTTAATTTCTTCATTAAATTCTTCTTTTAAATTTGTGTTAAATACATTATCAATTTCAACTTTTGTTCCACATACATGGCAAAAATTAGCATTATCTGGAATAATATTTCCACAATTCTTACAATACATAATAATCCTCCTAAATTAAAAACATTATAACGGCCACTAAATTATTTAACATATGAGCCGCAATTGAAACGTAAACATTATGATTACTAATATGATAAACAAAGCATAAAAGTCCACCAAGTATCATATAAGGTAATAATTGAATAAACCAAGCTCCTACACTTTCAGCTCCACCTAACATATGTGGTAATGAAAAGCATACTATTGATGTTATATATGCTGATACTAAACTTAATTTTCTAAGTGCTTCAAAAATGGATTTACGATATATTAATTCCTCAACAACAGGAGCAAATAGTACAGTAGCAATAATCATAGGAATCTTTCCACTTGTCATTAAAACTGCCTCAATTGTAGTTTGATTAGCTGATGATTTAGAAAATAAAGAAAATAATCTATCTACTCCATAAGCAATTGCCGCAAATGAAATTACTAAAACGGGAAATAAAATAATATATTTTTTCTTATTCTCTTTAATTTTTAATATATCTTCTATTAAATAATTTCTAAGATAAAAACAAGCTGCCAATGTAGCTAATAAATAAGTTATTAAATTTGCCCATCCTAATGCAGTATGATGTGCAAATAATACTTTAGAATCATTAGTGCTTATAAAAAATGATTGAAATACTAAAGTTGAATCAACACCCTGACTTGGGCCAATTATTAATCCAACTAAACCACCAATTAAAGGCGCACCAATTAATAATAACAATACATATATAATAGCCGCTTTAAGCTTAGAGGGAGCGAAAAAAGACTTCTTTTCCATAATGTCACCCTTTCATTTCTAGTTTATTATATCACTATTTACATAAAAAAAGAAGTATGCATAAGCATACTATCTTCTTCTATTATTAGAGTTTGAACTTGAAGTAGATTTCTTACTCTTAGATACAGTTTTATATAAGAATATAGATTTTCTTTCAGTAATTCTTAAGCTATTAGCTCTAATATATTGTTGCGCACCATATTGGAATCTAACATTTTTGTTGACTCTTCTCATTTTAACAATGGCACCAGAAGCTACTATAATACCAAAGATTGCACCAGCAATACCGCCAATTAACCAATCGCTAGCAATAGCACCAACAATACCAGTTAATATACCACCTGATAATAAGAAAATTAAAAACCAGAATAAAAATGATTTAGCAGCAGATATTGGTAAGTTACCAGCAATTTTGCCTGTTTGACCATTAACAGCAAATCTAAATGATTCATTATTCCATTTTGTATTTAAAATCCATACTGGATATAATGCATATTTAGTATTTGTATTAGATAATTGTAAATTAGAGTCTTCAACATGAACATTAGAATATCCTGAAATATCATTTTGGAAAGCTTGAACAGTACCTTCACGGAATCTAGTTGTAGCTCTAGAGAAAGTTTCATCTTTTGAAACATCATATCTATCAGCTGCATAACCAGCTAAATAAGCTGCATTAAATTCTTTTGCTTCATCAAAATTATATGGTTCAATTGATTCCATTAATGCATCTTCCATTTTTTTAGAGCCATCTACAGGTACTCTATCGAAAGCAATATTACCACCACGAATGATAGAATAATATTTTGTCTCTTTATAGTCATATTCAGCATCAGACCATTTACGAACTACTTCGCCTTTATAACGAACTCTACCTTGAACATCAGCATCAAATAACCAAAATGGAACATATAATGGTTTAATTTCTTCTATTACATTATCTCTTGCAAATGAACTAGGTAATAATACTTTTTTTCTAAAGAATGATTTTAATGTATTTTGGACAAATTCTTTATCATTTTTAAATGGAATTACAACATTAGGTTTTAAATCTCCTGATAATTCCTTAGTAATTAATAAATTATTTGAACAAAATGGACAAGCAGTTGATGAAGTTGTTTCATCAACGATTATTTCACCACCACATGATTGACATGAATAAATCTTCATGCCTTTCATTTCTTCATTAGTATAAGATTGTACCATGGAATCATCCCATGAAGTATCTTCTGGCTTATCGTTTGCTAAATCATCTGTGTATTGTTTTAAATCATCTGTAGAAAATTGTGAATCACAATATGGACATACAATATTTTGTGATTGATTATTAAACTGTAATGTTCCTCCACAGCAAGGACATTTAAATTCTTTATTTGCCATCTTTTATCTCCTTAGTGAAACAAGCCCTATAAAGAGGGCTTTTTTTCATTAAAACTTATCATTAATATTGATTGGATCGCCACATTCAGGACAGAACTTAGGTGGATTTGTTGGATCAGCTGGAGTCCATCCACACTTATCACATCTATATCTTGGCTTTCCTTGAGGTTTTGGATTACCACAGTTAGGACAGAACTTACCTGTATTCTTTTGTCCACAGCTACAAGTCCAAGTTCCATCATTAGCTTCAGCTACAGGAGCCTTAGTACCACATTCAGGACAGAATTTGCCAGTAGCTTTAGCACCACACTTTGGACAAGTCCAAGCATTAGCTTGTGCTTGTTGTTGAGGTTGGGGTTGTTGTTGTGCTTGTTGTTGACCCATAGCATAGAAGCTTTGAGCATTCATACCACCAGCATTAGCAGCCATATTTAAACCATAGAATCCCATAGCAGCGCCATTAGCATTACTTGCGGCAGCCTTCATAGCTTCTGCTTGAGCTTCAACTAATGTAGCACCTGCCATAGCAGCATTTCTTGCATAAACGTTCTTTCTTTGTAATTCTTTAATTAAGTCCTCATCCTCTTTAGGTAATGTAACTGAACCTAAAGCGATAGAAACAACTTCAATACCACGTAATGAACCCCACTTTTCATCTAGGGCAGAATTCATTGCATTTTCTAATTCTGTAATATGTGTGACGATTTGGTTAGGTCTTAATTGTAAATCAGATAATCTACCAAATGCAGGTTGTAAAGCAGAAATAAATTCTGTTTTTAATTGTGTATCAATTTCACTTCTTCTATATGCACCAGTAACATTTCCACAAACATTTTGATAGAAAAGAATTGGGTTTGTAATCTTATAAGAATATACACCATTACAACGAACAGAAACGTCAATATCAATACCTACATTGTTATCAACAATTCTAAAAGGAACTGGATTTGGAGTACCAAATTTATTATCAATTAATTCCTTTGTATTGAAATAGTAAACTCTTTGAGTACTACCAGTATCGCCACCAAAAGCAATACGTCTACCCATAGTTTTAAATAAACCAATTACTCTTTCTCCAAATGAACCAGCAAAAATTGATGATTCAGTCTTAGAATCAAATTTATATGCTCCTGGTTCAGCAGCAAATTCAACTACTTTACCTTGGTCAACAATAACCATACATTGACCATCAGCTACTACGATAACTGAACCATTTGAAATAATATCTTCACTACCTTTAGTATTTGAAGATCTTCTTGAATTCACCTTCTTTTGCCCTTTTATACAAAGAACATCAGCTGCTATAGAATCACAATAAAAATATTCTTTCCATTGATCTGCTAGTGTTGAAGATATAGCACCAGCAAAAGCTTTAATTAATCCCATTTTGTACCTCCGAATTATATCTAATTATTATTATAAAATGAAACGATGTTATTTTCAATGAATAAGGTATATTTTTTCTCCTAGAAAAAAGAAAAAACACCTACAAGGTGTCAAAAAGGTATGATTATTTCAAAGAGAGAGCCTGGCAGCGTCCTACTCTCGCAAGATTGAACTTACTACCATCGGCGTTAAAGTGCTTAACTTCTGTGTTCGGGATGGGAACAGGTGTGTCCACTTTGCCATCGCCACCAGACCTTTTCTTTGAA
>JAILGR010000084.1 GCA_024696565.1 Acholeplasmatales bacterium
TCTCCTAAATTAAAATGACACACTTTATAATCTATATCAAATGATACTTGTTCATATGTTTTTTCTTTTTCTCTATCACTTTTTAATCTTAAAATATCAACATCTTGAACAATCATTTCTGATTCAAAACTAAATCTATTATTTTCTTTAAAAGTACCATCAGCTTCAGCAATCATTAAATGGCCTGAGAATAATAGGTCACTTGTTGATTCTGTAATACCGGCTGAAGCATAAACATAAGCTGATAATGTTTTAGCTGCTTGCATCTTTACTAAATTTCTTCTATATGAAGCCTTACCTACAGTTTCATTTGAAGCTGATAAGTTAAAAATAATTAAAGCTCCATTTAAAGATGTATAGTTAGATGGTGTATTTGGTACCCAAAAATCTTCACAAATATCAATAGCGTACATAAAGTCATAATTATCACATTTATAACATAACATATTAGAAATTAAGACTTCTTCACCTAATAATATAATTGTATCCTTTTCAAGTCTTGTGGCAGATTGAAACCATCTAGCTTCATAAAATTCATTATAATTAGGAATAAATGTTTTAGGAGTAATACCTATAATATGACCATTATAGAAGCTTATTGCACAATTATATAAACTATTTTTAACTTTAATTGGCGCACCAACAATAAAAACAAAATCAATTGTTTTACTATATTCCTTTAATTCATTTAAACCATCTAAGATAGCATTATATAAATCAGAATTACTAAACATATCTTGGGCAGTATAGCCTATAATAGATAGCTCTGGAAAAGTAATAATATCTACTCCTTTTTCACGAGCCTCTTCTAATACTTTTATAATGCTATTAACATTATATTTAATATCACATAAATGAATTTCATTTACTGCTGCTGCAACTCTTATATATCCATATTTTTTAAGCATTGCTTGCCTCCTTCAAATACTTTTGTAATTCTTCATAATATTTATGAATATTACTATTAGTATATTTAAAAAAATCTTCTTTTTTATTATCCCTAATAAAGCTTCTTAAAGTAGTAGCGTTAATAGGTACTACTTGTCTATCCACTTCTAAAAAGTTAATATCTTTAAAATTCTTATACCATGTATTAGTTTTTACTTCTTGCCCTTGAACAATTAAATCAGGCTTACCTATAACTTTAATGGCGTTAGATATTACATAATCGCCCCAACTTGGAACATTACCTACACCTAAATCAGGCAAAGGATAAATATGTATTTTATCACCAAATATATCATATAACATTTTATATCTTAATTCATATGGAAAGGGATTAGATATAGTACCTGACTTATCAGATGAACCAATAAAAACTAAAACATCCTCACATAATTCAATTGCCTTATTTATTATTGATTCATGTCCAATGTGTACTCCTTGAAATCTTCCTAATATTAATCCAAGCTTATATTTTTTCATATAATATCTACCTGAGCCATTTTCATAGTTAAAATTGCTGCTCGATGGCTTTCTTTTGTAACTCCAGCGCATAAAGATTCAATTACTCTTACATTCACTTCAGGAAATGCCGTTTTTAAGGCTAAAGCATTAGATATTACACAAATATCTGTACATAAGCCTACTAGGGTTATATTTTCAATTTCTATATCCTTTAGGATAGTTTTCCATGTTCCTGAAGAAATGCCAAAATTAGGCTTATTTATAACCCTATTAAAAGGAAAATCTTTAATCTCATCTACAAGTTCAAAGCCTTTAGTTCCAAATTGGCAATGTAATACTGGTAAATGACGACCCTCATTTGAATCCATATAAGTTTCATCATGACAATCTCTTGTAGCAACTACATATGTATTTTTATCTAAAGATGCTAAATATTCCTTTAAAGGATTAATAATTTTTCTAGCTTCTTCTGTACCTAAAGCCATAGAAACAAAATCATTTTGCACATCAACAACAATTAAAACATTCATAATTATTTTTCTCTTTCTAATCTAAATTGAACTGCATTTCTTAAATACTTCTCATATTCTTCATCATCGCACATAGTCTTACCCTTAGCATCAGATAATTTCGCAACAGGTCTACCATTTACATATTGTAATTTAATAACAATATTTAAAGAACCAACATAAGTATCATTAGATACAAATGTACCAATACCAAATGATACCTTACATTTATCTCTAAAATATTCATAAATCTCTTGTGCTTTATCAAAATTTAATGAATCTGAGAATAATAACATCTTAGTCTTTGGATCAACACCAAATTTTTTGTAATGAGCTAAAATCTTTTCACCCCATTCATATGGATCTCCTGAGTCATGACGAACACCAGAATAGTTATTAACCATTGAACGGTTGAAGTCTTTTAAGAATAAATCAGTAGTAACAGTATCAGTTAAGGCAGTACCATTATCACCTTCATATTCTGTATACCAATCCTTCATTGCATAATAATTTGTATAAGCTAAAGGAATAGAATCAATACCTTGATACATTTGAACATATTCATGAGCATATGTACCAATTGGAGTTAAGCCAAGCTTATATGCATAATAAACATTTGAAGTACCTACCATATTAGTAGTCTTTTCCTTTAATTCTTTTAAGGCATAACCTTCAAATTCTTTAGATAATCTTCTTCTACAACCAAATTCTGCCCATTTAAATGTATATTTACCAGTATTAAAGGCATCAATTTTAGCACTTAGTCTCTTTTTAGCATCAGCTAATAAGTCTTCATAATTATATTGGAATCTAAAATATACTTCATTAATAATTTCTAGTAAATAGATTTCAAATTGCATAGCACTAAATAAAGGTCCTGTAACAATAACCTTTAATTCACCATCATTTAATGATGTTTCTACATAATCTCTAATTGGATGCCATAATCTTAAGAATTCAACATAGTCATTTTTAATAAAACGAATACTTCTTAAATAATTTAATTCATCCTTTTTAAATCTAAGCTTACATAGATTATCAATTTGTTCATTGATTTCATCTAACATTTCCTTTGTAAAAACAATACCTTGATTTCTACATTTAAAATGATAAACTCCATTTAAATTTGTATGTTTATGGAATATTACCTGATTCATATTAAATTTATATAAATCAGTATCTAATAAAGATGTAACAATTGGTTCTAATTTCATATTATTTTCCTTCCTTTTCTTTATAAAAATTTATTAATTCTCTTTTTAAACCCATATTACTTGTAATTATCTTTTTATTTTGCCAATGCGGTGGATATAAGCTTAAATATGTTGAATAAGAAAATCTCTCATCCATTAATATACAAACACCATAATCTATATCCCTTCTAATAACTCTACCTACTGCCTGAATTACTTTAGTAAAGCCAGGATACATATATGCATATTCAAAGCCCATACCATATTTCATTTCAAAATGATCTTTTAATATATTATTTTCATCACAAACCATCGGAAGTCCAACTCCAACAACTATAACTCCAGATAGAGCTTCACCAATATAATCAATACCCTCAGAGAAAGCTCCACCCATTACGAAGAAGCCAACTTTAGTATTATTAGTTTGTAAGAATTTATTAATAATCTCATTTCTTTCTTTATCTGTCATATTATTCTTTTGAATAACACATTCAAAATCAACATCCACCATCTTTTCAATAACCATTTCTAAATATTGGTAAGATGGAAAGAACACTATATAATTTCCCTCATGAGAAGATACTAATGCTTCTATTGTTTCTATAATAGTATCTACAGATGATTTTCTATTTTTATATTTTGTTGATACTTGATTATTTATAATAATATCTAAATTCATTGGATTAAAAGGTGATAATAATTCAATATATTTACCCTCACCTTGAGTAAGCAAATTTTGAT